>PTKB01000243.1 GCA_002937555.1 Alphaproteobacteria bacterium MarineAlpha10_Bin2
ATACTGATCCGCCATGCCAGGCGCCATGTGCCGTTCTACCGCGAGCGTTTCAAGAAGATCGACCTCGACATCGACGCGACGCTCACGCCGGAAATCTGGCGCCAAATTCCGTTGCACACGCGCACCGACATCCAGGAGAATTTCACCGCCCTGTAATCCGAATCCGTGCCCAAATCGCACGGCCGGCTGAACGAAGTATTTTCCTCCGGCTCCTCGGGAACGCCGGTGCGGGTGGTGAAAACCGGTCTGGCGCAAGTGTTCTGGCTCGCCCTCACCGCGCGATTTCACCTGTGGAATGGCGACGATATGGGGCTCAAATACGGCGCCATCAAAACTCAAAAAGACGCCGAATCAGCGAAATATCCGCAAGGCCTGCGCGCCCGCGCCTGGGGCACCGGCTTTCCGTTCGCCACCAACCCGGCGGTGATCCTCAATCTCAACGCCAAGACTCATGAACAAGCCGAATGGCTGAGCCGCACCAAACCCAACTATTTGTTGAGCTATCCGTCGATATTGGAGGCGCTGGCCAAACATTGCCTGCATGAGGGCATCGAATTGCCGTCTCTCTCCCGCGTGCACACGATGTCGGAGGTGCTGCGCCCGGAAATCAGGCGTATTTGCCGCGAAGCCTGGGATGTTCCCGTCTATGACAATTACAGCACCGAAGAAACCGGCTATATCGCGCTTCAATGCCCGAAATCGGAGCAGCTGCTGGTGCAGCCCGAGGCGATTTACGCCGAGTTCCTGGACGATGCGGGTCAGGAATGCAGCGCCGGCGAGATCGGCAATGTGATCGTCACGCCGATGCATAATTTCGCCATGCCGCTGATCCGCTATGAAGTCGGCGATTTTGCCGAAGTCGGCGGTAAGGCGGCCTGCGGACGGCAATATCAGGTGATCGAGCGGGTGCTCGGGCGCACCCGCAATATGGTGCGCCTGCCCAACGGCCAAACCCATTACCCGGACTATCAGGACATTCTCGATGGTTTCGATCACGTGGTGCAGTTCCAGATCATCCGCCGCGCCGAGGAAAAACTCGAGATGAAGCTGGTGGTGCGCCGCGCGCTCACCAAGGACGAAGAAGGACGGCTCTCCGCCTGGCTGCACGAGCGCTTTCAGTATCCCTTCGAGATTGCGTTCACTTATCACGACGAAATCCCACGCGCGCCGAGCGGCAAGTTCCTGGATTATTTTTCGGAAATCGACTGAACGCAGGACGCCAGAATCAATATCTTGTGGCCGACCATTAATACAGCAGTTGTCCACTAGTTATTAATAGTTATCCACAATAAATATCCACAAGATTCTTACAGTAACGGGCGTTTTTGGTTGAAAAAATTTTCTACCAAGTATTTAATAATAATTGGCGATAGCGGTACTTGTTGGACGCTTTATTAGGTGAGTTGCCGCTGTTGTTGGGAGGGTGGCTCTGAGCTGCGAGACGGTTGGCGTCAGACCTAACGCGAGCGAAGGCTGAAGGCCCAGTCGGGGGCGGCTGGGTCTCATTAAGCGGCATCTCTGCAGGGGTGCCGCTTTTTTGTTGCGGCAAACGCCTTTTACTTCAAATATTTACTTAATAAGCGCGATGAAGTTTTCGTAGATGCGCTCTGCCGTGGCGTTGAATTGGGGCAGATTGGCGGCGATATCGGCGTCGAGGCGCGCCAAGGCGCCGCTACCGAGGGCTGTTTCGAGAGATTGTTCGTAAGCCGGTATGGCGCCCCATTCCGCCACCGTCTCACCCGTCAATTCGACATGAAACTGCAAGCCGTAGGCGCGCCGCCCGACGCGGATCGCCTGAGACGGACAAATGTCTGAAGCGGCAAGGTATTCGCCGCCCGTCGGGGGCGTGCGAATTTCGCAGCCATGCCATTGCAGACATGCGAGTCGCTCATCCAAACCGTCAAACAGCGGATCTGCCCGTCCGGCCGGCGTCAGCGTTACCGCCATCAGCCCGACTTCGGGCACCGCCATGCGCGCAACTTCGCCGTCCAGGGCGTCGGCCAAGAGCTGATGCCCAAGACACACACCGAGGAACGGCATATCGCGCTCGCGCACGGCCTCGCGGACAATCGATTTTTCTTCGCGGAGCCAGGGATGCTCCGTCTCGTCGAACACGTCCATCGGGCCACCCATGGAGATCAGCGCGTCATAGCCGTCGAGCGCCGGAATGGCTTCGCCCGCATCCAGTTCCACGGTGTCCCAGGCGACGCCGCCGGCGCGCATGAAATCGTGCCACACGCCCGGATGCTCGACCGCGATATGCTGCAAAACCAATAATTTCACCGCGTTTTCCTCATCCCGCTCGGATCGGCTGGCAGGCCCGCTTGGCACGCCAGATCGCGATCCCTAAACTGTCGCCCGGGCTCCCGAATAGAGAGGACATAGCGGCAATGACCATCGATCTCAATTGCGATATGGGCGAAGCCTATGGAATCTATAAATGCGGTGACGATGCCGGCATCATGCCGTTGATTTCGGTCGCCAATGTGGCGTGCGGCTTTCACGCTTCCGACCCCTCGGTGATGCGCCAAACCGTGCGTTTGGCCAAACAGCATGGCGTGCGCGTCGGCGCTCATCCGTCTTATCCCGACCGCGACGGCTTCGGCCGCCGGCGGATGGAGATGGAGGGCGAGGAACTCACCGCCTGCATCATCTATCAGGTCGGCGCGCTCAAGGGATTTCTCGACGCCGAGGGCGTGGCGCTCAACCATGTCAAACCGCACGGCGCGCTCTACGGCGCGGCGTGGCACGACGAAACCGTGGCGCGCGCCATCGCCCGCGCCGCCAAAGCCTTCGATGCGCCGCTGATGGCGATGTCCGGAACCGGCCAGGGTACCTGGTACCAGGACGAAGGCGTCGAGGTGATCTGGGAGACTTATGTCGATCTCGCGTACAACGATGACGGCGAAATCGTCATCACCCGCCAGCATGATCCCGTCACCGCCGAAACGGCGGCGGCCCAGGCGCTGCGCTCGGCCCGCGACGGCCAAGTTCAGGCGATGAGCGGAAAACTGATCGACGTAAAATGCGAGACCATTTGCGTCCATTCCGACACGCCGGGCGCGGTCGAGATCGCCCGCGCGGTCAAGGATGCGATCGCCGAGTATTCTTAAGTTTGGTTTGCCTCGCGCGCGAACTTGCTAGCTGCTTCCGGATCTGTCGCGAGCGTCAACGCAACGACCCGGTGGATCGCGGCGACGGTTTCGCTTTTTGCCGGGCTCTCCGCCGCGCCGAACGGCCCGATATCGATGATCTCCACTATGTTCACTACTCCAGCGCAACAGGCCGCCCGGCGGATGTCGTCCTGCGGCGCGCTTGAGAG
>PTKB01000244.1 GCA_002937555.1 Alphaproteobacteria bacterium MarineAlpha10_Bin2
GTGAGAAGCCGATCGTGCTGGCCTCGTGTAGCGCCTGCAATCCGTGTGGCGCCTGCAATCCTTGCGGTTGATCACCTGACGGAGCTTAACTTGTTGCAAAGAGACCACTTCCGGCAGTTGCGGGAAGCGGTCTTTTTATTGGCGCGGCGCTAGAGCAAATCCCGAGCAGGTGGAATCACCTGCGACGACGAATTTGCTTCAATTCAAAAGAGACAGAGCATTTCGCGTGAGTGCAAGCGAACGTGAAATGCTCTAGCCCGGCTGGCTACTCCGATTTCGCTCTTTTCGCCTCGTCCTTCGCCGCCAGAGCCGCTTTGACCGCGGCGATTTGAACGTTGACGTCGACGTCCGCCTGCGACGTTACTTCCAAGCCCCTGTCCTCGAACACGTCCTTGCCCGGGTTCTGCTGCTCCCAAGCCTGGATGCACATGTCGCGCGCCTGAATCAGCATAATGATCTGCGGCCAAAACAGCCGGATCATGCCGCTCACCCAGCGGTTGGTCGGCCACGACGGCTGGGCATGATCGATCGAATAAAGCGCGATCATCTTGACCACGTCGCGCGCCTTGTACCACGCCTCGCCGGTGACCCAGCGGTTGGTGGTGAACAGGCGGATCGGCATGCCCTTGGCGTCCATCGAAATGCCGATGATATGGCTGAGCGCGTCGTCGCCGCTTGGCCAGGCAGAGCGGTCCGGACGCTTGACCGGCTTCATGCCGCACGCCATGCCCTTGGCGCGCACGAAGGTATGAAAATGACCATGTTCCGGATCGCGCCCACCGATCGTATGGGCATGATAGAAAAATTGCGAATGGGTCTTGCGGTCGTATACGTCGCCCTTGGGATAATGGTCCCATTGGTAAAACTTGCCCTGGTGGCGCAGGATTTCGCCGACCACATTGTCGTCGGTCAAAGCGAGCACGCGCCACACTTCGAGAACATCTTCGCCGGCGGCCAGCATCATGCGCAGCCGTTTGGCCGGTTGTGTCACCATATCCAGTTGATGGTGCGTTTGCTGCTTCTCCGCCGCCGCGGCGTTTTTTGCCATGGTTAAAACCTCGAAGCACAGTTGCCAGGCCGCATCAGCTTAGGCAACGGCGCGGCGCTGTTCCACAACATTATTGTGGTCAAATAAGCTATGCGACATGTCATCGGAATATTTCCGTGTCAAAGCAGGTAATTTTAGCCCTTTCGCAAGACCAGGCGAAAGCCGATTAGTATATGTTTTATTGCCTCCGGGCGGGCATGGCGCGCCGCCGGTCGGCAGACGCCGCATCCCTTGTCGTCCCATGAGCCGCCCTTGACCAGAAAGCGCCCGGGATTGCCCGGCGAATTCGTCCATTCGAAAACCTGTCCGGCGGCATCGAGCAGGCCGAAGGGACTGGCGCCGGCGGGAAATTGACCGACGGCAAGCGTATCGAACGGCCCTGAATCATGGCTGTTGAGGCGGGCAGGGGCGAACTTGTCGCCCCAGGGAAAGTGCGTTCCGTGCACGCCGCGAGCGGCTTTTTCCTATTCCAGCTCGCTCGGCAGGCGCTAGGTTTGTCCGGTCTTGGCGCTGAGCCAGGCGCCATAGGCCGTGGCATCGGCGTGCGACACCATGACAACCGGATGCGCCGCCCTGCCATCGGGCGGTGCGCCATCGCGCCAGGCATGGCGCCGGGTGCGCGCGAACGGGTGAATCAAGCGATAGCCTTTCCAGGTGGCTTCGTCGACATCCGGGGCAGGGTGGCCGGTCTCCGCCACGAAAGCGGCATATTGGGAATTGGTGATCGGCGTGCGGGTGATTTCGAACGCCGGCGAATCATGACTGGCGCGCTTGCGCTCGCGGTCGTACCAGCCGAACTTTCGCGTGCGGTTGTGGCCGTAAGCCGCTTCGTCGAGCACATAGGCGGCTTCGCGCTCCGCCGCGTCCGAGCCGGCGATGAACGGCCCGGCCGTGATGGCAACGGTTTCGGGCACACTGAATTTCTGATTGGCGAGCGTGCCGTGAAGCGACGTCGCCGCACAGGCGACGCCGAGCAAGATCGCCATCAGCAGCGAAGTTATGCGCGGGATCGTGCCTTTCATCTCCGCGCCAAGCTAATCCCTCGGACGCGCGGCGAAAAATCACAAGAATTTGACCGGGATTGCGTTGCGGATGCGCTGTCGCGGGCGAATATTCAGTTTCGAATCAAGCGATAAAGAATATTGCGACAGGGAGCGCAGCATGGAACTGAGGAAAAAATTACTTTCCAGCACCTTTATCCCGGTAGTGATCGGCATCGGCGTCGCGGCGGGGAGCGGCATTCAACCCGCTTCGGGCGCGGCTCCGAGCGAAAATCCGGCGGCAGTTTAGCGCAGCGCCGATGCGGGCGTGATTTATCTCGCGTCGTGCAATCCGTGTGGCGCTTGCAATCCGTGCAATCCCTGCGCAGCGGCCAATCCGTGCAATCCGTGCGGCGCCTGTAATCCGTGTAACCCTTGCGCGGCGGCTTGCTGGGCGTGCAATCCCTGCAACCCGTGCGGCGCGTGCAATCCATGTAACCCCTGTGGCGCCTGCAATCCGTGCAATCCGTGCGCAGCCGCGAATCCGTGCAACCCGTGCGCGGTGGCCAATCCCTGTAATCCTTGCGGCGCCTGCAATCCTTGCGGTCCGTGCGGCGCAGCGGACGAGGTCGAGCTTTCCGCCGCCCAGGCGAATGCCGCCTATGCCTGCATCAAGGGCAGTTTGAAAGCCGGTTACGCCAAATCCGGAAACCAGTGGGTGACGGCCTATCAGTCTTGGACCAATTACGCCGCCATGCCCTATGTCTCGGACACCCATGGCGGCCGTTTCGTCAACAATTACGCCAATGCCCGGGGCTCCAATTACGGCCTGTTCGAAAACGCCGGCCCGTCGCCCGAAGGCACCGTGCTGGCCAAGGACAGCTTCTCGGTCAAGCCGAACGGCAAAGTCGGCGCCGGTCCACTGTTCCTGATGGAAAAGATGGCGGCCGGCTTCAACGCCGAATCGCATGATTGGCGCTACACGCTGATTCTGCCCAACGGCAAGATTCTCGGCACTACCGGCGGCAAAAATTCCGCCAAAGTGGGATTCTGTATCGAATGTCACGCCGTCGCGGAAGAGCAGGACAGCCGCTTCTTCCTCGATGAGGACTATCGCAAATAGCAATCTCTTATTAAGAGATTTTTGTCTCTGCGATGCGCATGATGCGGCGCGTGGAGGGGGGGATTGCCTGCGACAATTGCGCTGCTTGAACAGCCTGCGGTCGCGGCATATTCTGCGCCCTCTTACAGGTTTAGGCATAAGGAGATCT
>PTKB01000245.1 GCA_002937555.1 Alphaproteobacteria bacterium MarineAlpha10_Bin2
CGCTCAAGGTATAGCCGTTCGGCGGGTCGAGATCGGAGAGCGTCACGGTGCCGGTAAAGGTCGCTTTGACCGGGCCGATCTTGGTGGTGATCTTGGCCGTCATTTCGGTGTCGGAAATTTTATCCAGCGTCTCGCAGCCAGGCAAGCAGGCTTTCAGGGTTTCCGCGTCGTTCAACGCCTCCCAAACGGTTTGCTGGCTTGCCGGTATGTGATGTTCGCCGCTTAACTTCATGGAGCCTCCGCTGGGCAAGAAAATTTCGCCGATCTTAACAATATGTTTACGGTGAATTTCCCACAATTGCCGGAACATGCGCCGTGTCCCGCGCTTCATAGCATTCAAGCAGCGAACATGACACCGATCGTTTCATCGACATTCGATATCGCCCACTGGTTTTTGCAGCGCGGCGAATTGAACCGCACCTATGTATCGCCGCTCAAGCTGCAGCGCCTGCTTTATTTGGCGCAAAGCCACTACGCCGGGCAGCATGACGGCGCGCCGCTGATGCCGTCGCTGTTCGTGGTCAGCGAAGTCGGGCCGCTCGAGCCAAATTTATACCGCGCCATCGAACATGAGCCGCCGAAAGTCTCGGTCCGCGATCTGCCGGAGGAAATCACGGCGTTCGTTGAATCGATCTGGAGAAATTACGGCGTTCGCCCGATCGACGCCTTAAACCGCCTGGTGATGCAGGATCCGGCCTTCAAGGAGGCCGAGATAACGGGCGGCATACAAGCTATTATCGGCCTCGACGCGATGCACCGGCACTATGCGGCAAGCCGGAAGTCTGAGCCGCTCGCCAAGATTTCCGAGAAACTGCCGGACGAAATTCCGGATTTCATCGCCGATATCATTTCCGCCGCGCGCGACGAGGCGCGCCAAGCCGAAACCGCCGGACTCGGCACCGCAGACGGCGGCGACAAACCCGCGACGGCTTGGATTCCCGGTTTGGCGACAGGCAACTAAGCGGTCATAAACACGTCGTAGCGCGTCGTTTTACCGCGGATTTGGTGGGACGGCTTCGGCAAGCCCGCCATCCCGTCGGCGCGGAGCGGGTATTTCAGCACCACGCGTTTCGTCGCCGTGGCGAGCGCCACATGCATGAGTTCGTCCGCGTCCGCATCGCTGCCGACGATGGCGCGTAAGAGGCGCATTTCCTTCTTCACCAGCGCGCTGTTGCCGCGCGGCGGGTGCATCGGGTCGACCAGCACCACTTCAGGCGCGAGCTTTGGCAGCAGCGCCTTGGCGTCACCGAACAATAGGGTCATGCGGCCAGCAGTTTCGGCGGCCGCGCCGCCAGCCTCCAAGGCACGCGTTAACCCGTCCTGTAACAAGGCATGAATCTCAGGCGAGCGCTCCACCAGCGTCACCGGCGCACCGAGCGAAGCGAGCAGGAAGGCGTCGCGCCCGAGCCCGGCCGTGGCGTCCACCAATGTCGGCGTGCGGCCCTTGGTGAACCCGGCGGCACGTGCAAGTGCCTGCCCGCGTCCGCCGCCGGCGCGCTGGCGGTGGCCCACCGCGCCGCCGATGAAATCGCACACCAGGCCCGTTTTATCTCCGCTCAAGCCTTATTCCCCATGCGCTGCAACTGTTTGAATATCCGCCCGTCGATTGCCGCGAGGCCGAGGCCGATGACCGCCATGCCGATAAAATGATTGGCCTGCAGCCGTTGGGCAAGAAATGCGGCACCGAGGATAATCGCGCTCACCGGAATGAGAAATGTGACGAGCAACAGATTGGTCGCGCCCGCCGCCGCCAAGATGCGAAAATAAAGAATATAAGCGAGCGACGTGGAGAGCAGCGCCAGGCCGGCAATGGCGAGCCAAGTGCCGCCGCTCGGCATGTCCAGAGTCCAGGGCCGGTCGACGGCAAGTGCGAGCGGCAACAAGAGGACGCTGGAGGCGGTGATCTGCCCGGTGGCGGTGACGAGCGGCGTCACCCCCATGCGCTGGAAGCGGCGTCCGAATGCGCCGCCGAAGGAATAGAACAGCGCCGCGCCGAGCAGCCCGATATGGGCAAGAAGCGCGATTCCGAGACCGTGCAAGGATTCCGAGCCGACCAGAATGACAACGCCGACGATACCGGCCAGCCGCCCGCCCGAGAGGCGCTCGTCGGCGGTCATGAAATGGGCGACGACAACGGTAAAAAGCGGCGTGGTCGCCAAGATGATGGAGGCGAGGCCGCTCGCGACATGGCTCTGGCCCCAGGCGATCAGCGAGAACGGGACAAGGTTGTTGAGAAATCCCATGATGAAAAACGTCCGCCAAATCGCCAAGCCGGCGGGCATGCGCTCGCCGACAATCCGGAGAATCAAATGCAGCCCGAGCGCGGCGATCCCGACGCGCAGGAAAACAATGGTGAAAGTCGGCAGCTCGTTCACCGCGACGCCGACGAAATAGAACGAGCCGCCCCAAAGAATGGAGAGGATCAACAGCATGCCCCATTCCCGGGGCCCCATCGAAAGATTGATCGCAGGGCTCAAATGAACGCACTCCCACTACGCATCCCGCAAGCTACTTGCCGGCGCGGCGGCGGAGCAACCCGCTTCTTGCGGGCGCCCAGCGAGATGCCTTACGCTGGCTATCCAGAAACACGAAACAGGGGAGAAGCCTCATGAGCGGCGCGATCGTGCCTCACAAGGTGCATTTTACCGGTGAAAATTCCTTCCTCAGGCTCAAGACAGAGGAAGGCGGCGAAGACACGACCACCTGCGCCCATTGGCGCGGCCTGATTTCGCCGGCCGGACCCGGCCATGTGCTGTTCCTGCAAAGCGATGCGACGGACGGGGGAATCCGCGTCTATAGCGACAATGAGGGCTTTGCACGGTTTATTCAGATCATCGAGGAGACGCTGCATCCGAAGACATTCGCCAACAAGGATCTGCCGATCATCGCCGCCAAATTTTCAAACTCCGGAGACATAGGCACCAGCTTCACCGAGACGGTTTCCTCGGCCGAAGGCGAGATCGTCATGCGGTGGAGCGATATGGGCGAGCCTTACATGCTCGCTGTTGCGCCGGGCAACGATATGACCGGCGAGTGGGGCGTCTATAGCTGCCTGACGGCCGCCGCAACGGCATCGCTGACGGTGGCGGGTCCCGCCGCGGCGGGGAAAACCTATCCCGACACGATGGCCGGCCATCCAAGCGGCATGTCCTGCCTCGCCTGGTCGGAAACCTGGGTGCGCTGAGAGATGGCAGATAAGAAGGCGGTGATGGAAAAATTCTTGGCAACAATCACGCCGCT
>PTKB01000246.1 GCA_002937555.1 Alphaproteobacteria bacterium MarineAlpha10_Bin2
GTTCGGCCAGCGCCAAGGCACCCGCCATGTGGCGCGTATCGGCCGCGGCGTCATGATTCTTCGTTTTCGCCACCCAGGCCGCCGATGAATTCTTCAAAATCCTTGGCCTCGCGGAAATTTCGATAGACCGAGGCGAAACGCACATAGGCAACCGAATCGAGCCCCGACAGCGCCTCCATGATCATTTCGCCGACCACGCTCGACGGCACCTCTTGCTCTCCCAGGCTCTCGAGCCGGCGCACGATGCCGTTGATCACCCGGTCCACTCGGTCCGGCTCGACTGGCCGTTTCCGGAGCGCAATCGCCATCGAACGGGCCAGTTTATCGCGCTCGAACGGCACTCGCTGGCCGTTGCGCTTGACGACGGTAAGCTCGCGCATCTGGATTCGCTCGAAAGTCGTAAAGCGCCCGCCGCAATTGGGACAGGCGCGGCGCCGGCGGATCGACGTATTGTCTTCCGTCGGGCGCGAATCCTTCACTTGAGTATCTTCATGACCGCAAAAGGGACAACGCATGGCGAATTCCTGACGTGCTAAGTTTTACCCACTAAGATCGGGATAGATCGGGAAACGGCGGCACAAGGCGACGACCTGTTCGCGCACCTTCGCTTCGATGGGTTCGTTGTTTTCCGGGCTCTCGGCCAAGCCTTCCAGCACCTCGGCGATCCATAGGCCGACCTGACGGAACTCCGCGCTGCCAAATCCCCGGCTGGTCGCGGCGGGCGAACCGAGGCGGACTCCCGAGGTGATGGCCGGTTTCTCCGGATCGAACGGAATGGCGTTCTTGTTACACGTCATGCCGGCGCGCTCGAGGCTCTCTTCCGCTGCTTTTCCGGTTAATCCCTTGGGTCTCAGATCCGCCAACAGCAAATGGGTGTCGGTGCCGCCTGAGACAATATCGAGGCCTTCGCCGGCCAATGTGTCGGCGAGGACAACGGCGTTGTCGAGCACAGCTGCCGCGTAGGTACGGAATTCCGGCCGCAAGGCTTCACCGAACGCCACCGCCTTGGCAGCGATCACATGCTCGAGCGGGCCGCCTTGCAGGCCGGGAAAAATCGCTGAATTGATTTTCTTCGCCAGCGCTTCGTCATTGCACAGAATCAAGCCGCCGCGCGGCCCGCGTAGGGTTTTGTGTGTCGTTGTGGTGACGATATCGGCATGCGGCAGCGGACTGGGATGGACGCCGGCCGCCACCAAGCCGGCGAAATGCGCCATGTCGACGATTAGCACCGCATTGACCTCGTCGGCAATCTGTCGAAAACGGGCGAAATCGATGAAGCGCGGATAGGCGGAGCCGCCGGCGACGATGACGCGCGGCTTGTGCTTGGCCGCGAGCTCGGCCACCTCATCGAAATCGATCGCCGCGTCCTGCTGGCGCACGCCATACTGCACGGCATCAAACCATTTGCCCGATTGGTTGGGCGCAGCGCCGTGAGTAAGATGCCCACCCGCCGCGAGCGACATGCCGAGCAGGGTATCGCCCGGACGCATGACCGCCATATAGGCGGCCTGATTGGCCTGCGAGCCAGAATGCGCCTGCACGTTAGCAAAATCGCAAGCGAAAAGTTCCTTGGCCCGCGCGATGGCCAGCCGTTCGGCGGCGTCGACAAATTCACAGCCGCCGTAATAGCGCCTGCCGGGATAGCCCTCGGCATATTTGTTGGTCATCACCGAGCCCTGCGCCTCAAGAACGGCGCGCGAGACGATGTTTTCCGAGGCAATCAGTTCGATCGAATTCTGCAAGCGCTCGACTTCGTTGCGAATCGCCCGGTCGATATCCGGATCCGCCTGGGCGAGCGTGCCGGAAAAGAAATCATCGCGCCGGACACCGGCGTTCGGCGTGGCGGCTATGTTCGATGCGGCCATTTCACAATCCATTCAACAGACGCTCGGTCCGGATTACGCCAGTTTCGCCACGCGGCGGGCATGGCGTCCGCCTTCGAAGCAGGTGTCGAGAAAAGCGCTCAAACAAGTCTCGGCGTCTTCATTGGAAATGGTGGAGCCGGGCAGCGTGAGAACGTTGGCGTTATTGTGTTGGCGGCTGAGACGGGCCTGATCGGCGTCGTGGCACAGCGCCGCGCGCACCTGGTGGTGGCGGTTGGCTGCGATGCTCATGCCGATGCCGGAACCACAGATGAGCACCCCGCGCTCCACCTCGCCGGAGGCGATTTCATGCGCCAACGCGTCGGCGAAATCGGGATAGTCGACCGCTTCCTCGCTATCGGGGCCAAGATCCACGACTTTCAGCCCGCGGGCGCGCAGGGAATTGGACAGGATCGCTTTCAAGGCGATACCCCGATGATCGGAAGCGATCGCGACCGCTCTAAGTGTCATAAATACTAAGCTTTATCGTTAAATAGCCGGATTATTGTATACGCGCAGATGATGGCGCGGGGCAAGCCCACCGGCACCACATCTCGCGTAGCTCCAGGGCCGGGGCACAAGAGAACGCACGGGTTCCGGTCGCTTTCAATGCGCCGTATCGGCCAGCAACATGCTCACAACTATCCGATTCGAGTAGTCATGCAGATTTATTAGCAATCATCGTAAATATTATTTGACACTGGCAAATCACGCTGTCATTAGAATAGCGCCTCCAAATAAAAATTGACGCTAATACTATGTCGGATGCCAACGAAGACCACACAGACGATAACGAATTGTTACGCCTGACGGCGAAAATAGTCGCTTCCTATGTCGGCAACAATTCGCTCGGCGCTGATCAGGTGCCGGAAATCGTGCGCACGGTCAGCACCGCCCTGAAGCAAATCGAGCAGGGCGACAACGGGCCGGACAAGGCTGTCGGAAAACCGGCGGTGCCGATCCGCCGGTCGGTCACCCCGGACTACATTATCTGCCTGGAAGACGGCCGCAAATTAAAGATGCTGAAGCGCCATTTGCGCACCACCTTCGGCCTGACGCCGGACGAATACCGCACGCGCTGGGGATTGCCGGCGGATTATCCGATGGTGGCGCCGAACTATGCCAAACGGCGCTCCGAATTCGCGAAAAAGATCGGCTTGGGTCAGAAACGCAGCGAGGCCTAGCTCCAGGGCCATCATCTTTACGCCGCTCTCCGCGCGAACTTACGTTCAGACTTTTATCCCGCGGCCCGGTTTGGTTTCGCCGTCATGGCGCTGTTTTTCCAGGACATATTCCAGCTTGCGCACGGCGAGGCGCGTGAGCTGTTGTTGTGCGGTGCGTGGCGAGCCGACGA
>PTKB01000247.1 GCA_002937555.1 Alphaproteobacteria bacterium MarineAlpha10_Bin2
GTGCCGTAGCCCAACTCCTGGCCGAGCTCGCAATCTGCGAGGACCTCGTCGTAGGTCTCGCCGTCGGTGAGGCTCATGTCGCCGGTCGGCGCAGCGACGAAGCCGAATTCGACGTCCCTTTGACTATCCACCGTCTTTACCCCTTGACCGGAAGGGTCCGTTGCACCAGGCCTTCGACGCCGTCGCGGCTGACCCTAAGGTGCGCACGCATCGCCGCTTCCGCCGCATCCGCGTCGCCCGCTTTGAGGGCCGCGAAGATGGCCTCGTGATAGGCGTTGGAATTGTCTTCGAGGCGGCGGAACACCGCGCCGATGGGCAAGAACATGGCGGCCCGCGCCTCTTCGATGGCGGCCAGCAGATAACCGTTGCGTGCCGCCCGGGCGATGCCCAAATGAAATTCGGAATCGACGGCCATGAATTGACTCACCGCCGCCATTGCCTGGGCTTCGTCCGCTCGCCGAGGCGGTGCTGCAAGCTCGCCCATGCGCTTCACATGGCGCGCGAGCGCCGTTAGATCGCTCTTGTTGCGGCGCGCCGAGGCGAGGCGGGCGGCGCTGCATTCGATCGCCAGGCGGTAATCGTAAATCTCTTCTATCGCCTTCAATCTGCCGCTGAGGGATCTCCGCAAATTGCCGTCGGTGTTTTGTTCCAGAACGGTGAGGCCGCCGGCGGCGCCTCGCTTGCTCTGCACCAGGCCCTCGCCTTCCAAAATCTTCACCGCATCGCGCACGGTGGTGCGCGAGACGCCGAGTTGCTTGGCCAGTTCGCGCTCCGGCGGCAGTTTGTCGCCCGCCAAAAAGCGGCCCAAATGGATGGCGCGGCGCAACTGTTCGACCACCAGCTCGCAGGCCGAGGTCGGGCGCACGGGATCGATGACGGCATGGGCGTGACCCATGTGAAATCCTCTTGAAATTGCAATGGTCTAAATATCATACCTTAAGCCGTTGCGCACGAGACTTGTCAGGGGCCTTGCGATTTATCAGGTTGGCGGTAACTTTCGGGGGAAACGCATATGGCGGATGAGGCGCCGGGCGGCGCGGTTGCGTTCGATGCCGATCTTGGCCATTTGGCGCCGAGGGGCGGGGTGGCGGCGCAAGGCGAATCGAGCTACCGCCGGGCGGCTCGGGCACTCGAGGCGGGGCGCTATCAAGATGCCGCCGATCTCGGCCGCTACACCATCGAAGAGGCGCGCGAAGGACATGAGCTCTACGCCGCCTGGCGCGATCAAATCCGCCGCTATCTTGAGCGCGAGGGCGTGGCTCCGGAGACCGTCGCGGCGGAAGATGCGCGCCTCGCCGATCTGATGCGCCTCGATGACGGCGCAACCTTCGACGCCGCCGAGGGCTGGACCGAATATAACCGTCTGATCGACGAGTTCGTTTTCCTCTGCGGCGCCGGCGACCGCACGCAAGCCGCGAGCCGTTTGGAAGAAGCGCGGCTCTCCTGGCGCGCTACCCATGACCGCGCCTGCGACTGGGTCTATGGCCTCCTCGACGCCGTGGTGCGCCATCTGGGCGAGGCCCGCATCGGCCCGCTCTGGGACGAGCTGATGGCGCCGATGTACGAGACCTATGACCGCTACGATCCCGATATTAACCCCTGGCCGCAGTCGATCCGCCGCCTGGTACTGGTCGCCGCCGAATCGCTCAAAGGCCATTTGAGCGGCCCCGGGCGCATGGGCGATATCGAGATCCATGAGGAAGAGACGCGCTGGGTGCTGAGATTCGACCCGTGCGGCTCGGGCGGGCGCAGCTACCGCTTGGATGATGCCGAGGGCATGACGCCGCGCATGGCGCCGCCTTATGAATTCGCCGTTACCGAACAGGAACATGACTGGGCGTGGAACAAGAAGGGTGTCTGCGTCTACTGCGTCCATTGCTGCCAGCTCAACCAGCGCATGCCGATCGCCCGCTTCGGCTTTCCGACCCGGGTGGTTGAGCCGCCCACTTGGCCGGCGGCACGAACGGGCGGCAAATGCGTCTGGAGCATCTACAAGGACCCATCCGCCGTGCCGGAGGAAGCCTATACCGAAGTCGGCTTCGAAAAACCGGCGCGCTTCGGCGGCAGCGGGGAGGGGTAGGAGTATGGCGCAGGCAAAATTCGAAAAGCGCGGCGGATTGGTCGCCGGAGCCGGCGGCGGCATGGGCCTCGCCATCGCCAACGGGTTGATCGAAGGCGGCGCCGATATCGTTCTCGCCGATATCAAGCCCGAGCCCGACGGCATCGCGGAAGGCCCGGGCCGCGCGCTTTATGTGCAAGGCGATTTGAGCGACGAGGAATTCGTGAAGGACGCCGTTGCCCGGGTGCAAGCCCATGCCGGGCGTTTCGATTATCTCGTCAACACGGTGGGCGTCTGGTGGGGCGAAAAGGACGTCTCGGTCGTCGATATCGAGCGCGACGTGTGGGACCGGGTGTTCGACATCAATCTCGGCTCGATGATGCTGACGGCGCGTCACGCGGTGCCGGCCATGCAGGCGACCGGCGGCGGTTCGATCCTGCTGATTTCCTCGATCCAGGCGCTGCGTGGCGATCTTCTCGCGCAGGACGCTTACGGCGCCACCAAAGGCGCCATCCGTTCGCTGTCGAAATCCCTCGCCATCCAGTTCGCGCCCGACAACATTCGCTGCAACGCCATCCTGCCCGGCTATGTGCGCACCGAGATGACATACCGCTTGGACGAAGACCCGGTGCGGGCCGAGGAGATGCGCGGCCTCATCCCGCTCAAACGTTTCGGCAGTGTGGCGGATATCGCCGGGCCGGGCCTGTTCCTGCTGTCGGACGCCGCCGCGTTCATCACCGGCGCCGAGTTGATTGTCGACGGCGGCACCACCGCGCTACCGTAAGGCCGGCGCCGCCTCAGCAGTGAAATCGCGCATCCGCACCGGCAGGCGTTTGGCGCCCCAGCCGCCGGGCGCGCCGTCGAACACCCCGGCGCAAGGCGTGCCGCATTGGCGGCAGGCGCCGGCATCGTCCAAGCCCCAGAAAGAAAGCGTATAGCGGTCGCGCCCGACCAGCATCGTCTTGCAATTATGGCAATAGGTGCTGCCGCGCCCGCGGTCGCTGACATTTCCCACATAGACATGGCGGACGCCATGTTTAAGTGCCGTGCGGCGCGCCATGTTGAGCGTCTCGTGCGGCGTGTTGGGCTTGTCCTTCATACGGTAATCCGGATGGAAGGCGGAAAAATGCAGCGGCACGTCCGGCCCCAAATTCTC
>PTKB01000248.1 GCA_002937555.1 Alphaproteobacteria bacterium MarineAlpha10_Bin2
CCGCTTTCCCTCGCTCGCCTGCGGCGTGGTTGGGCTCAAGCCGACATGGGGCCGGGTCAGCCGCCACGGCGTCTTTCCGTTGTCGGAAACCCTCGATCATATCGGCCCGATGACGCGTCACGTCGGCGATGCGGCGGCCATGCTGGGCGCGCTCGCCGGCGTAGATGACCAAGACCCGACGTCTCTCAACGCAAATGTGCCGGATTATCTCGGCGGCCTGGCGGATGGCGTGCGCGGCGTCAAAATCGGTGTTGACGAGCAGTTCAACAGCCTGGATGTCGATGCCTCGGTAGCCGAAGCCTTGAACACGGTGATCAATGTGCTGCGCGGCGAAGGCGCGGAAATCGTGCCAATCAGCGTGCCGCCGCATGACGCGGTGGTCGACAGTTGGCTGCCGATCTGCGCCGCCGAGGCAGCGCTGGCGCATCACGAGACATATCCCGCCCGCGCCGATGAATACGGCCCGGTGACCGGCGACTTGCTGGCCGCCGGGGTCGCCTTCAGCGCCGCCGATTATGCCCGCGCCACCATCATCCGGCGCAATTTCAGCGGCCAGTTGGCGCGACTGTTCGACGATGTCGATCTGATCGCGGCGCCGGCCATGGTGGTGCCGCCGCCGCGTCTTGACGAAATGGACGATCTGTTGGGCGCGCCCGGAGCGCTGGAGCGGCTGATCCGCTTCACCTCGCCCTTTGATCATAGCGGTAGCCCGACGCTGTCGCTGCCTTGCGGCTTCACCGATGCCGGCGCGCCGCTCGGCTTCCAGCTAATCGGCAGACATCTCGACGAGGGGCTACTGCTCCGCGCCGGCCACGCTTTCGAACGCGCGACGGTGTGGAACGCGCGCCATCCCGACCTCTAACCATGACAGAGGACAGCGCCTTGACCGCCTGCCGAAGCGCCACCGAAATCGCCGCCGCCGTCGCTCGTGGCGACAGCACTGCGCTGGCCGAGACCGAAGCCGCTTTGGCGCGCATCGCGGCGCGGGAAGACAAGGTTCATGCCTGGCGATATCTCGATGCGGATTTGGCCCGCGCCAACGCCGCCGCGGTCGACGCGGCGCCGGCGAAGGGCGCGCTGGCGGGCGCTGGCGTCGGTTTGAAAGACATCATCGATACCGCCGACATGCCGACCGAAAATGGCGTCGACACCGACAAGGGGCGGCAGCCGGCGGAGGACGCGACGGCGGTCGCCCGTCTCAAATCCGCTGGCGCGGTGATCATCGGCAAGACCGTGACCACCGAATGCGCCTTTCTTTATCCGCGCGAGACGTTGAACCCGCACGACCCCGAACGCTCGCCCGGCGGCTCGTCGATGGGCTCGGGCGCGGCGGTCGGCGGCGGCATGGTGCCGCTCGCGCTCGGCAGTCAAACCGTCGGCTCGGTGTTGCGCCCGGCCTCGTTCTGCGGCGCCTGGGCGATGAAGCCGAGCTGGGGCCTGATCCCGCGCAGCGGCATGCTGGCGCTGTCGCATATTCTCGACCATATCGGCGTCTATGGCCGCTCGGCGCATGATTTGGCGCTAACCATCGATGTTCTTTCCGGAGATGACGGATGCGACCCGGCGAGCCAAGGGCAAGCGCCAAGCCGCCTTGCCGCCGGCCTCACCCGGCAACCTCTGGCCAAGCCGCGCTTTGTCATGCTGCGCGATTATGCCTGGCCCGATCTTGAGCCTTCGAGTGTTGAGCTGTTCGGCAATTTGGCCGATCGACTGGATGCGCCGGTCGTCGATATGCCGCCGCTCTACGACGATATCTTCGATGTCGCGCAGGACATTCTCGGGCGCGACGCCGCGTTCAATCTCGGCGAGCGGTTCCGCACAGCCAGCGAACTGATTTCGCCGCCTTTGCGCGAATGGTTCGTGCGCGGCTTTTCGCTGAGCGCTGATTCTTATCTCTCCCGCATCGACGCCTTGCAGAAAATGCGCATGGCGTTCCCATCCGTGATTGGAGATTTCGATGCCGCGATCGCGCCGGTCACTGCGGGCGAGGCGCCGAAGGAGTTGAGCAATACCGGCAATCCCAAATTCCTTCTGCTGTGGACGTCGATCGGCGTGCCGGCGATCAGCGTGCCGGCGTTCAAGGGGCCGGCCGGCATGCCCGTCGGCGTGCAAGTGATCGGCCGCCGTGGCGCCGATCTGGAGACTCTGCGCGCCGCCCAGTGGCTCGGCAATGAACTCGGCGCCGAGATGGTGTAACGGCTTAAGACGTCGCATGCGATGAGCGCCATCGATCCCGCCATCATGGACGGCTATCGCCCGCTGTTGCGCGGACACCGCCATATGGCCGTGGCCGGCCACTATCTTGCCGCCCAGGCCGCCCTGAAGATATTGGAAGCAGGCGGCAACGCCATCGATGCGGGCGTCGCCGGCGGCCTCGTTCTCACTGTGGTGCACAGCGAATATGTCAATTTCGCCGGCGTCGCGCCGATCATGATTTACCGCGCCGAGACACGCCGCGTGGAGACCATCAGCGGCCTCGGCACCTGGCCGGCCAGTCTGCCGCCCGATCTGTTCCAGCGCGAACATGATGGTCAGATCCCCGAGGGCATCTTGCGCACCGTGGTGCCCGCCGCGCCCTGCGCCTGGATTAGCGCGCTTCAGCGCCATGGCACCATCAGCTTCGCCGAGGCCGCCGCCGAGGCCATCGATTCCGCCGCCCGGGGCTTCGTGATGTATCCCTTCATGGCCAATCTCCTGGCGATGCAGGAAGCCGATTACGCGCGCTGGCCGTCGAGCGCCGAGATTTACTTGCCCGGCGGTGCGCCGCCCCGTGTGGGTGATATATTCGTCCAGCGCGATCTCGCGGCGAGCCTGCAATACATGGCTGATGAAGAACGGGCGGCGGCCGGGAAGGGGCGGGTGGCCGGCCTCGAAGCCGCGCGCGGCGCCTTCTATCGCGGCGACATCGCCGAGAAAATATTGCGCTATCACGGCGAGAATGGCGGGTATTTGACCGCCTGCGATCTGAACGAATTCAGAAGTGCCGTCGAAGCGCCGCTTCGCACGCAGTTCCTCGACACGGATCTCTATGCCTGCGGAGCGTGGTGCCAAGGCCCTGTCCTCGCGCAGACTCTTTCGCTGCTCGATGCCGACGGTCTGCGGGCCGCCGGGCACAATACGCCCGCTTATATTCACCAATTCTCGGAGGCGCTGAAACTCGCTTTCGAGGATCGCGAAATCCATTACGGCGATCCGCGCTTCGTCGATGTGCCGCT
>PTKB01000249.1 GCA_002937555.1 Alphaproteobacteria bacterium MarineAlpha10_Bin2
GTTGGCTAACATAACTTGCCGCATGTCGAGTCGCGCACCAAACCTTTCCAGATCCGGAACCAGATGATGCTGTGGTTGAGGTTGAAGATGAGGATGCCGAACGAGAACAACGCTTTGTTTCCACCGGTACGGGTTGACGATTAACACTTCTATGACGGCGGGCTGGTGAACTCGGTGCCTCTCGATCGTGCCTTCAACAAGATCGTCCTTACTGTAACCGCCCAGTCCGCTGGACAGGAAACCGCCTTCCGACCAATTGCTGGTGCGCCCTTCGCCGACGCCCGATTTGACGCGGAGCTGACGCTTTTTGTCGTTGATTCGCTCATGGCGGCGCTGCCGCGCGGTCTCGGCAAAACTTCTTCTGACTGGTTGGATGGTCAAATCTCCCTCCCTCTCGGGCCGGGCTGGCGACGCATCAAAAGTCGCGGCGACAATCGCGTATCGCGGTCATGGTGACGCGAATGTGTTAATAGTCCGTGAGTTTGCAGCGCAGCCAAAAAGTGAATTCAAACCGCTGAAAAAGAGATATTGTGACGCGAGAAGCGTCCGCTAGCGGAAAGAAACGAAATGAATCAGTCGATGATGGAGATGATGGCCGAGGCGATAAAGATGGTGCCCGCCATCGCGCCGGGCGACGCCGCCGAGCTGTTGAACAAGGGCACGGCCATGGCCGTCGACGTGCGCAACAGCGGCGAAGTGGCCAAGACCGGCAAAATTGCCGGGGCGCTTCATATTCCGCTCGATCAAGTCCCCGCGAGTCACGCTGCGGCTTTGGACAAGGACAAGACAATCCTGCTTTATTGCGCCTCGGGTGGACGTTCGGCGCTGGCCGCCAAATTTCTGCTCGAAAACGGTTATAACGATGTGCGCAATTTGGGCGGCTTCGGCGAATGGGCGAACAGCGGCGGCGCCGTCCAACAGGTTTAATCCCGAGTATGCAATGAAACGGGGTGGCACCATGAAAATACTGCTCGCCATCGCGATGGCGGCATTTATCGCCTTCCCCGCGTCGGCGCAGGACCCGGCTGGAGTGACCGATCAACAACGCCTGCAAGAGCGCTTCGACGACAGCAAGCTGCCGCGCTCCCAGTTCGACGAGGAAGACGGTGCCCAAGGCTTGGACATCTCGCGCGCCGACGCCGAGCAGCATCGCTTCACCCTCAACAAAATGCGCTTCGCCGGTATGACGATCTATGGCGTCGACGACATGCAGCCGTTCTTCGCAGATATGCTGGGCACCGAAGTCAGTCTCGCCGATATTCTCGACGTGGCGGAAAAGATCGAGGAGAAATATGACGATGACGGCTATACCAGCGCCGATGTGCTGTTGCGCAGCATGCCCTCGGATGCGGGTACCGTCACCCTCAACGTGATCGAGAAATATTGACGCGCCCTGAGGCGACGCAAACCGGAGGCGATCATGAACAGCGATGAAGCCATGCGCCGCGCCATAGATTTGGCGCGCGAGAAAATGATTGCCGGTGAAGGCCGCCCGTTCGGCTGCGTGATCCTGAAAGACGGCGAGGTGATCGGCGAAGGCTGGAACTGCATGGACCACGACCATGACCCGACGGCGCATGGCGAGGTGGTGGCGATTCGCGACGCCTGCAAGCGCCTGGAGACGCTCGATCTCTCTGGCGCCGAGCTTTACACGAGCTGCGAGCCCTGCCCGATGTGCACCAGCGTCATCTATCTCGCCAGCATTTCCAAGCTCTACTATGCCGCTTCCGCCGATGACACCGAACTGTTCGGCAACGATCCCCGCCGGATGCGCCGCGAGGTCGGCAAACCGATCGGTGAACGCCAACTGGCGAACGAACAATTGATGGCAATCGAAGGCCGCGCGCTGCTATTGGAGTGGGCCGAATCGCTAAACAGCTAGGGCGCGCGCGGCAAAATCGGCGATTGTTGGGAGCGCTGTAAATTGCCCGAACGAGGCACACCGGATGAGGCGGTGATCGGGAAATTCATCCCGAACTTCCGCGACGGCTCGGAGGAGTTGCGCTTTCGCAGCTCGCGCGCGGCGGCGGAGCTTCGCGATACGCGGTCCACGGTGCTGCTGTTCATCGCCGTCAGCAGATCCTTTGCCCCCCTCGATGTCTGGCTGTTCACGGAGGATTTGACCCGCCTCCTGGTGCTCCGCCTCGGCTTGGTGAATGCGGTCTTGGTCGCGGTCCTGGCGCTCACCTTCGTTCCCTGGCTGGCGCGCCGCACATTCTTGTTAACTTTCGCCATAACAATTTTCTATGTGATTTTTTACGCTCTCTTTACCGATATCGCCGATGCCCCGCCGCTCTACATTTCCGGCGTTGTCATGCTGTTCTTCGGCATTTACGCGATCGCGCCCTTGCGCTATGCGGTGGCGGTTGGTCTCGGGTGGTCCTGCGCCGCGATCTTCCTCGGCCTCGTTGCCGGCTTGGGTCTGCTCTCGTTGCCGCATTTAGCCATTCTGGCAGGCGAATTGCTTGCGGTGAACGCGCTCGGCATGTTTACGCTTTACCGCCTGGAGCGCCTACGCCGGATTGAATTCCGCAACCTCAATGAAATTGCCTCTGAGAGAAGCCGCTACCACGATCTCTTGGTGCGCATTTTGCCGGCCAGGATTGCCGAGCGCATGCGCAACGGCGAGCAGCACATCGCCGATCATTTTGACGAGGTGAGCGTGCTGTTCACGGATATTGTCGGCTTCACCCGCATATCCGCGGCGCTCAAACCTGATGAAGTGGTAAACCTTCTGGAACGGGTGTTCGCCGCCTTCGACGTGCTGTTGGAAAAGCATGGCCTGGAGAAGATCAAGACCGTCGGCGATGCCTTTCTAGTCGCCGCCGGCCTGCCGGAACCGCGCGACGATCACGCCGAGGCGATCGCTGATTTCGCCCTCGATCTGCAGCGCGCAGCGCCGCAAATCACCCTGCCCGGCGGCGGCAACCTGGAGATTCGCATCGGCTTTCACTCGGGACCCTTGATCGCGGGCGTCATTGGCGAAAGCAGGTTTCTCTACGACATGTGGGGCGACACGGTGAATGTGGCGAGCCGCATGGAGAGCCTGGGCGAGAGCGGCAAGATCCAGGTTAGCGCCGAGACGCGTGAATTATTGCAGGAAAACTTTGTCTTGGAACCGCGCGGGACTGTGTCGGTCAAGGGCCGCGGTGATATGCAAACCTAGTGGCTGACAGGCAGGAAATAACCC
>PTKB01000025.1 GCA_002937555.1 Alphaproteobacteria bacterium MarineAlpha10_Bin2
GCCATGCTGCAGCATGGCGACAGTTTCTTCCCCTCCGGCGCGGTATCGTTTTCCTGGGGCATCGAAACGCTGATTGCCGACGGCAAGATCGCGAAGGCGGAAGATGTGGAACGCTATGTGGCGCATCAGCTTGGCGGGCGCTGGGCGACCTCCGACCGGCCGGTCCTCTCTGCGGCGCACGCGGCGGGCGGAAATCTCGAGCAGGTTTTGACCGCCGACAGGCTGATGGAAGCAAACAGCCTCGCTCGTGAACAACGCACCGGCTCCAAGCGCATGGGGGCGGCGCTGTTGAATATTCATGTCCGCCTCGAAACCGCTGGCGCGAGCGATTATCAGGCGCGAGTGCGCGCCGAAACCGCGCCTGGCCATGTCGCCGCCGTTCAGGGCCTGTTGTGGCAGGCGCTCGGCGTCGATATGGACAGCGCTTGCCGCATGGCGGCGCACGGCCTCGCGACCGGGCTTTTGGGCGCGGCGCTCAGGCTCGGCATCATCGGCCATGTCGACAGCCAGGCCATCCTCGGACGTCTACACGCGGTCATCGAAGACATTCTCAGCGCGCTGCCGCTGCCGCTCAACGATTTGCACGCCTATGCGCCGGCGGCGGATATCGCCATGATGCGCCACGAAAACCAGGAAAGCCGGCTATTCTACAATTGATCCATTTGTAGCGGGAGACGACAGATGAATTTGACCCCCACCGAACAGGAACGCCTGACCATATTCACGGCAGCCCAACTCGCGCGCGAGCATCGCAATCGCGGGATTGCGCTCAGCCACCCGGAGGCGATCGCGTTCATCTGTGACGAATTGCTCTATGCCGCGCGCCAAGCCAAACCGCTGAAAGAGGTGATGGGTCTCGGCTCGCAATTGCTGACCACCGACGATGTGCTGCCCGGCGTGGCCGAGCTGATCCCGGTGGTGCATGTCGAGGCGATGTTCCCCGACGGCACCAAACTGGTGACCGTACACGAGCCCATCCGGCCCGGCGCCAAGCAGCAGCCGGCGCGGCCGCGGGCCGGCGAGGTGGTGACGCCGGAGGGCGACATCGAGATTAACGCCGGGCGACGCACGCTCACGCTGACGGCGACCAACTCTGGCGACCGGCCGGTGCAGGTCGGCAGCCATTTCCATTTCTTCGAAGTCAACAAAGCGCTCGATTTCGACCGCGCGGCGAGCTTCGGCATGCGCCTCGACATTCCCTCGGGCACGGCGGTGCGGTTCGAACCCGGCCAGGCCCTGGAAGTGAACTTGGTCGAGGTCGGCGGACGGCGGCGGGTGAGCGGTTTCAACAGCCTCACTGAAGGATCGATCGATTCCGACGACATTAAGCAGGCGGCGCTGACGCGCGCCCGCGAACAAGGCTTTAGGGGGGCATAGGATCATGGCGACAATCAGCCGACAGCAATATGCCAGCCTTTACGGCCCGACCGCTGGCGACAAGATTCGCCTCGGCGATACCTCCCTGTTCGCCGAGATCGAGAAGGACCATACGGTTTACGGCGAGGAATGCTGGACCGGCGCCGGGCGGGTGATGCGCGACGGCATGGCCTATGACGCGCACACCTCGCGCGCCGACGGCGCGATCGACATGCTGATCGAAAACGCCACCATCATCGATCCGGTGCTCGGCATCATCAAAGCCGATATCGGCGTGCGTGACGGCAAGATCGCCGGCGTCGGCAAGGCGGGAAATCCCAACATCCAGGACGGCGTCGACGAAAATCTGGTGTGCGGGCCGAACACCACCTATTACCCGGCGGGCGGCCTGATCGTGACGCCGGGCGGCATCGACGTGCACATCCATTTTCTCTCCACCGAGCAGTGTGAGAACGCCATCTCGACCGGCCTGACGACGATGATCGGCGGCAGCATGGGGCCGCTATTCGCCATCGATTGCGGCGGTCCGTGGAATACCCACCGCATGATCGAGGCGTCGGAGAAGTGGCCGATCAATTTCGGCTTCTTCGGGCGCGGCTCATCGCATGATCCCGACACCGTGGCCGAACATCTCGATGGCGGCATCATCGGCGTGAAGATCCATGAAGATTACGGCGCCATGCCGGCGACCATCGACGGCGCGCTCACCGCCTCGGCCGAATATGACTTTCCGGTTATGATCCACACCGACACGCTGAACGAATCGGGGTTTTACGAGGATACCCTGGCCGCCATCGCCGGACGCCCAATCCATATGTATCACACCGAAGGCGGCGGCGGCGGTCATGCGCCGGATATCATCCGCTGCAACGGAGAGCCGCACCTGTTGCCGTCCTCCACCAACCCGACCAATCCCTACACCCTGAACTCCTTCGACGAAGGCCTCGACATGACCATGTCGTGCCATCTGCTGCGTTACGATCTGCCGGAGGACGTTGCCTTTGCCGAAAGCCGGGTGCGCCCGCAAACCATGATGGCCGAGGACGTGCTGCACGATCTCGGCGCGATTTCCATGTTCGGCTCCGACAGCCAGGGCATGGGGCGGGTCAATGAGGTGATTTCGCGTTGCTGGCAGCTGGCCAGCAAGATGCGCGACCAGCGCGGCCGTCTGGCGCATGAAAAGACCAAGGACGCGGACAATGAGCGCATCAAGCGCTATATCGCTAAATACACCATCAACGCGGCGCGCGCCTTCGGCATCGACAAATATATCGGTTCCATTGAGCCCGGCAAGATGGCCGATCTGGTGACCTGGAAGCCGGCCTTCTTCGGCATCAAGCCGCTCGGCATCATCAAGGGCGGATTCGTCGCGCATGGCGCCACCGGCGACAGCGCCGGCAGTTATTGGCAGACCGAGCCGGTGATTCAGCGCGCCCAATACGGCGCCTGCGGCAAGGCGCCGCAATCCTTAAGCGCCACTTTCGTGCACCAACGCGCTCTCGATCTCGATGTCGCCGGGCAGCTCGGCCTATCGAAGCCGCTGCTGCCGATCACCAGCTTCACCTGCCTCTCCAAGAAGGACATGCTGCACAACGACGCGTGTCCGGACATCCGCGTCGATCCGTCGACCTTCGATGTGTTCGTCGATGGCGAGCTGGCGGCCTGCGATCCGATCGCTGACGTGACTCTCGGTCAAAGCTATCTGTTGCGCTAAGGAAACGCGGTTGCACCAAGCGCACTCATTGGCCGAAAGCGGCCCCGTTTCGACGCCGGCCGGGCCGCAAGCCGAGCTTGTGTTCGCGCCCGCGCCGGACGGGCGCACCTATATCTCACATCAGCGGGTGGGTTATCCCTTCCATATCACCCGGCCGTTCTATCTCGATCCGGACCCGGCCGGCCTACTGACGCTCTATCTGCAGTCGGTTTCCGGCGGCATCTATCGCGGCGAACATTTGGCCCTCAGCCTGGAAGCCGAAGCGGGCTCCCAAGCGCAAGTGACGACGCAATCGGCGACCATCGTGCACCGCATGCAGGGCGGCGGCGAAGCGCGCCAGGATATGATCATCCGCGTCGACGCCGGTGCGTTGCTGGAATATCTGCCGGATCCGCTCATTCTCTTCCCCGGCGCCCGGTTCCACACGAGCTTGCGCGTTGTCGCCGCGCCAACCGCCACGGTGATTCTGTGCGACGCTTTCACCCAGCATGATTCGGAAGCGTCGGGCGGGCGCTTCGAGCGCCTCGTCAGCGACACCCGGATTGAGCGGCCAGACGGCGCGCTGCTCGCTTTCGACCGTTTCGATATCTCCGGCGCGTTGGGCGAAGCGCATTTCGACGGCGCCGGCGGCGTCTATCCGGCCCATGGCACGGTGATCGCCGTTCATGATGGCTGCCCGGCTGAGGAGCTGGCAGGCGTCCTCAGCGAAGCGCTCGGCGAGTGCAGCGGCATTTACGCCGGCGCCTCGACCATGCCGCACGACTGCGGAGCCTGGGCGCGTATTCTGGCCGAGGATGGCCATAGCTTGCGCGCGGCTCTTAAAGCCGCGTGGGCGGCGGCGCGGCGAAAAGTTTCCGGCGCGGACCCGGCGCGCCGGCCCAAATAGCACGATAAGTATCAGGAGAGATCAAAGCATGGCCAGTCCTTTGGAGACCACCATTCCTTCTTCCGCCCGCCTCGGCATCGGCGGGCCGGTGGGCGCTGGCAAGACGGCGCTGATCGAGCGCTTGCTGCCGCGGTTCGCGGCGCGCGGTATTTCGCTCGCCGTGGTAACCAACGACCTGGTGACCAAGGAGGACGCCGAGCGCCTGCAAAGGAGCGGCCTCATTGCGCCCGAGCGTGTCGTTGGCGTCGAGGCCGGCGCCTGTCCGCATACCGTCATCCGTGAAGACCCGACGCTCAATATCGAAGCGGCGGATCGGTTGGAGGCGAAATTCGCGCCGCTCGATCTCATCGTCATCGAAAGCGGCGGCGACAATCTCGCCTCTACATTTTCACTCGACCTGGTGGACTATTGGATTTTCATCATCGACGTGGCGGGCGGCGACGACATACCGCGCAAGAAAGGCCCCGGCATCGTGCAGGCCGATCTGTTGATCATCAACAAGATCGATCTGGCGCCCCATGTCGGCGTAGATGTGGCGGCGATGGCGGCTGACGCCGAGGCGGTGCGCGGCGGCAAGCCGGTGATCCTCACCAATTGCCGCGATGGCGCCGGACTGGATGACGTCGTCTCCCGCCTTGCCCATGATTTGCTGATGCAGGAATAACCTCCTGAATCCGTCGCGGCTATTCGGCGCTTGCGATTAAGTGCTGATCATCTTCTTTTCGACGCCGACCCCGGCAGCCATCGCGCGCTGATATTCAAGCGGCACGGTGGCGGAATCCTGGATGGCGATGCCGGTCGAATCGAAGAGCGTGATCTCCGTCTCCGATGTCCGGCCGTCTTTCTTTCCGCTGATGATCTCGCCGATTTCGCCGGCGATATCGGCTTCGGTGATATCTCCGTTGGCGAGCGGCATGTTGATCTCGCCGTCCGTTCGGCATTGGCGGATATCGTCGACGAAGATGCGCGCCCGCTTGGCGATCGCGCCGTCCAGCTCCTGATTGCCGGCAAGGTCGGAGCCGAGCGCGGCGATGTGCATGCCCTCCGAGACATGTTCGTCGCGCACCACCACGTCGCCGCCGGTGGTCATCGTCACCACCACGTCGGCGCCCGGCACCACCTCTTCGATATTGGTGGAAGGCTTGATGGTGAGATCGGGATGCCGGCTTTCTTCGCTTTCCATGAAACGATCGAGCGTGTCGCGCCCCCGGCTCCAGACCCGCACCTCGTCCCAGTCGAACACGGTGGCGCAGGTGCGGAGCGCACCGATGCCGACATCGCCCGCCCCCACCAGCGCCAGCACTTTCGAATTTTTGCGCGCCATCCACCTGATCGAGGCGGCGGCGGAGGCGCCGGTGCGCATCATGGTGTGATAGCTGCCATCGACAATCGCAAGCGGAAATCCGGTTTCCGGCTCGGTATAAATCAGGATCGAGAACACCGTCGGCAGATCGAACTTGGCGCGGTTGTTTTCGCGGATCGATACCCATTTACAGGCCGCGGCCTCCGCCACGCCGTCCACCGGCGCCTCGATATAGGACGGCATCACCTCCCATTCGCCGGGATATTTGTCCAACACGATATGCCCTTTGGGCTCGAGATAGCAGCGCCCCTCGCCATGGCGGCGAAACGCCATTTCCACGCAATCGACATACTCCGTCGGCGTCAGCAGGCCCATCATGTCGGTGCGGCTGAGGATCAGTGTCTTGCGATTGCGCCAGCTCGTCGTCGCCATGTTTCTCTCCCTTGAAGCTCGATTATCGCTCGCCTAACGAAAGCTCGGCCCGTGCACCCAGCCGACGATGGCGTCGCGCGTGCCCTTGGTCACCGGGATGACCCGATGCAGCCAATAGGTCGGGAAAATCGCCAATGTGCCCTGCTTGCGCATCGAGGCGGAATCGATCTCGACATTGTGAAATTCCAGATCGCCGCCTTCATAATCTGCCGGGTCCGAAAGCTGGATGGTAAATCCCAGCTTGCGCGAGGCGGCGTAGGCGCGGCCCATATCGATGTGCCAATCGTTGTGCGCCTGCATGGTATCGGGATAGCGCATGAGATAGGGCATGTCGTCGGCGACGAATCCGCTCAAATCGAAACGCCAGCCGTTTGAATTGACGCCACTGATTTCGAGCGAAATCTTGTTGAGCGGCGCGCCCGTCCGTTGGTCGACGGGCAGGCGCTGCTCGAGGCAACTGCGCGCCTTGCCGACGGCGCTGGGCACCGATTTGTCCTCGCCATAGCCGCCAACGCCGCCTTCGCGCCATTCGCTGTCGATGGCCGAAGTGACAATTGCGACACATTCGTCCGCGTCGAAATGCTGACCGTGGTAGACAAGGCCCACATTGGGGTTTCTGAGCGGCATGCTCGGCAATACGATCATTCAGCGCCCTCCCTTGTTGTTGTTGCTTCACAGTTCGACAAATTCGTCGATATAAATCTTATAGGATTGTCGCTTGGCTTTGTCGCGGTCGGCGTCGTCGACATAGCGGATGGAGCGTTCCCCTTTCAAGGCGCGCGGCAGAATCATCACCCGGATAAAGCGCATCGGTGCCTCCGCCGCGGCCTGCGCGAAGACCGGCGTGACGCCGTCCTCGAACCACGCTTCGCCCGCGCCGTAATCATGGGCTTGGCCGCCGGTTTCTACCCGGATGCCGCCTTCTAAGAGGCAGCGGATGCCCGGCCCCTGATGCACATGACGATAGGCGCAGCCCTCAGGCGGCAGCGCGACGCTGTCGCAACGCATGAGCCAGCCCGAACCAAATTTCAACGTGGTGAGTGGCGCCGACAGTAAGGCGCCATTTCCCGAATCGATGCCGCCTGGAGAAATTTCCCAGCGCCAGATTTCCGCGCCCTCCGGCCCGGCTTGGCCGGACACGGAAGCAGCGCTGAACCAAGCGGTATCTTTACTCTGCGCCTGGCCATCGATGACGGCGTTGCCGCGCGCGACATAGAGGATGCGGTTCCGCGCCGCCGCCGCGTCAAGCGTCCCGCCCGGCCTGATCTTGTTGTGGAACAGGCTGAGTTCAAAGTTTTCCGCCATCTATCGTCTCTTCAAATTCTCCGGCGTATCAGTGGAAATAAGCGCCGCCATCGACCACCAGGGTTTGCCCCGTGACGAAGGCCGAATCCTCGCTCGCGAAATAAACGGCCGCGCCCACCAGATCCGCCGGAACCTGGTCGCGCTGAAGCGTGCGCGCCTGAAGCGATATGTCCTTGAGTTTTTCCAGTTGCACCGGATTGGCCATCACTCCGTCCGAGAGTGTGAAGCCCGGCGCGATGCCATTTACCAGAATGCCGTCGCCGCCCAATTCCTTGGCCAGCGCCTTGGTGATGGCGTTGATGGCGCCCTTGCTGGCGACGTAATGCAGCAGATACGGCACGCCCTTGAACGGCGTGCCGGAGGAGAGATTGATAACCCGTCCGCCGCCTTGGCTGCGCATTTGGGCGACCACCGCCTTGCAGCACAGAAATGCGCCGACGACGTTGACGTCGAGGATATTGCGCCATTCTTCCGCCGTTTGCGCTTCGAAAGGTCCCGGCGTCAGGCTGGAATAAATGCCGGCATTGTTGACCAGAACATCGATTGAGCCGAACGCCTCGATCGTGCGCGCGGCCATATTCATGGTCTCTTCCTCGGAAGAAACATCGCAAGCGATCCCGAGCGCGGTGTAGCCGGCCGCAGTCATCTCCGCCGCAGCGGATTCCGCATCCGCGCGGTCAGCGATGACGATATGAGCGCCTTCCGCCGCCAGGCCCTCGGCCAAGACACGGCCGATTCCCATGGCCCCCCCGGTTATGATCGCGGTTTTTCCGGCAAGTTTCATATTTGCCTCCCGCTTCGTCCCCATTTCAGCACATTTAAGCTTCGTTAGCACACCTAATGCATAGTTGCGGATGCAGGATATTTGTCCGCCGCCGGTGCGGCGGGATGGGCAGGCTTGTCTGTTTGATCATAATTGAAATGCGCCGCAATATCGCTGCCAGAGACGGGTTTCATTGCCGACTCATTCGGGCGGTTGGCGCCGCGGCGCTGTCGCTCGTGATTCTTGCCCTGCCGGGCGGCGCCGGACAGGCCGGCGAGGCTGTTAAGGGCGAGCTTTATATTGTCGGCTCACACGATTCCGAACGAATCGAGCGGGTCGAGTTTCAATATGACGGGCAGAAATTCAACGTTGCGAGCCCGCGGCGCACGCACGATCTCACCGGTTCGGGAGAAGATGTCAACGCGTTGTTGGACAGCCTGAGAGGCCGGGACAGAAGTGCATCCCGGCGGCAAATCCGCCGGGTGACGACCGATGCCGCCGGCACCATCAGCCTACCCAAACCCGATAGCGGCGCGACGCTGCGTATCGATTTGGAGACATGGCAAGACGCGCCGGCAGAGCCCGCTCTACCGGAACTGCCGTCCATCGGCGGTGCCCTTTCGGGCGACGACAAATCGCTCAGCCATGTCGCCGTCGAAGGCGATGGCAGCGCTTATTATTTCGGCGTGGACAATCAGGCCGGCGGCACCTTCGGCAAAATCGACTTGGTAACCAACGTCACCACGCGGCTGCTCGCAGGCCTGCCGGCAGCGGCGGATGTGGTGGATGACCCGCAAACCGGCGAGCTGATCGTTATTGGCGCGGAAGAAATCGCCCAAATCCAACCGGCTCCCGAGGCGAAAATCGTCTCGCGCCATGCAGCGCCGCCAGGCGCAGCGCTCGAATCCGGCGCGGTGGACGGGGATGGGCATCTGTTCGTCCGCCGCCGCACAAAATTTCACCGCCACCGCGCGGCCGACGGTTACCTGGATTGATGCCGTAATCGTGCTGGCGGCCATTCTCGCACTCTCTTCGGTGTTTCTCGTCCTCCGCTTCCGTCGGGCCGACCGGACACTCCGACTGGCCGTCCTGATCTCATGTCCGGCGGCCGCGGGATGGAGCGGATATTTGCTTTATGCGCGATTCGCCGACGGCGCAGATGTGACGCTGCTGCAGGCGATTGTCGCGCTTCTGGCGGGCGCCGCGATTTGCGCCGCCCTGCCGTTGTTCGGACGCGCGCACGGCGGCGATGAGGCGCGCGGCGAGCGACTGGGCGGCGCGGGAGAGGAACTCGTCTATTCACGCTGGCCCGAGGATTGGTCCCAACTAAAACGCCTGGTTGACAGCATGAGCGCCGCGGAACGGGCGGAATTGAGTGGCAAGATCGAGAGCAATCCGGCTTGGCTGGACGATGCTCAAGGCTTGATCCACCGGCCGGTGCGGGGCGGTTTGTCGGAGCTGCGCGGTAGCGAGGCGTTCGGTGCGGCGCTGGCCCAATTCGCCGGCGGCCAGTCCCACAGCGAATGGCGCGGCGAAGATACGGACGGCCTGAACCTCCAGGTCCGGCACCGATTGAAGACGCGCGCAAAGGCGGATTGGTCGTGCGTCATCGTTGAGGCATCGGCCGATGATGTGCTGGGCGCGGAGGCGTCCGCTCATGCACCCTCAGCGTGCCGGGAAGAAATAGAATCGACACGCAGCCTGGATGGGCGGAATAAAAAGAAGCGTCATGGCAAGAAACGGCTTCAAACACTGGGCGACATCGCCGCGGATGTCGGCTTTTTCGACATACGCTGGATGTTCGAGGGCGTGGCGCGGCGCATCGTCGAGGACGGCGCCACGACCCGGCTCCATCTCGACGCCGCGGAGGGCTTGCGTATGGCCGGTGATGCGGATTCCGCCGGCGCCGTACTCGAAGATGTGCTGCGCGCGACGCTCGCTTCCGAGCACGGGCACGGCACGGCACCGCCATCGCTCGCCGTCATGGCTTACGAGGAAAAGGGCGAAATTCGTTTCATTGCTTTTAGGAGCGGCGGCGAAGCAGGGGATGAAAGTCCCATCCCGCTATCTGGTGCGGCGCTGCAGGAGGCAAGCGACGCGGCGGCGAAGAATGGTGGGCGTGTCTGGTTGGAGCCGGGCGCCGCAGAGCAAGTTTGCAGCTTTACGCTCGCCGGCAGGGCGCCGAACACGGTTCAGCAGCGCGCAAAGAGGCGTTCGGGCTGGCGCCCTGCGCAGCCCGAGGCGGTCTGGAGCAAGCGATCGCAAGGCGATGCTTCGCGGTTTTGACGCCTATTCGAAGCTGTCCGGTTTCTTTGCGCCGACGCGGGTCCAGTAATTCTCCGGAATCAGTTCGGGCTTTTTATAGAACCGCCAACGGCAGGGCTTGGACGCGTCGGGGTCGAATTCGGTGACCCACAGGGGATAGCCGCCCCACTCGATGGGGAGGATTTCGTTCACCGCGCAATGGGTGCAGTAATAGGGCACGTCCTTGCGCCCCCACGACCACGGATGCGCCTCTTTGGTGGTGCCGAAATCATAGGGCGGGCCGAGGCGCGACGGCGTCCCGTCTTTTGGGTCACCGCGCCGCATGCGCCCGCCGCTGCCGCACGGGTCCATTACGATTGTATATTTCTCATCGTCCTCGGTGACCGATATTTCACCGTCCTGTTCGGGTCCGCAGCGATGGGCGCGCATCATCTCGGCGGTCAGGTCTACTCGGCTCTTGACCGACATTTTGCGGAACGCCTTCCAGGTGCGGCGCAGCATCCATTTATCCTGGGTCGCGCGCAGCATGGTATAGACCTCGGCCTCGCCGAAGCGTTCGGCGATATTGCTGAGCATGTCCCACATCCAGTCGCAATAAAGATCGTGCAGCGATTTGAACTCGTCATGCGCGGTGCGCGTTAATTGCTTGGCTTCTTCGTAACGGCCCGCGTCGATGGCTTCCTCGGCCAGCAGATGGCTCGGCTTGCCGAGCGTGTCCGCCGCGTCGGTGCGCAGCAGGCGCCCGGCGAAATCGCTTAGTTTGAGCATTCCCGGCTCCCGCTCAATGCCGTGCCGTGGCGCCGAGGATGGTAACGACGGCTGCGGCGGCGTCATGGCCGATCCAACCGCCGCCATTCTCGGCGAGGCCGATGCGCGCACCTTCGGTCTGGCGCGGGCCGGCGCGGCCGCGCAGTTGATCGGCCAATTCCACCAATTGCGCCGCACCCGTGGCGCCGATCGGGTGGCCTTTGCTAATGAGGCCGCCGCTCGGATTGACCGGCATGGCGCCGCCGAGCGCGGTGCGCCCGGAATGGAGCAGCGCCACCGCCTCGCCGGGCGCGCACAGGCCAAGCTGTTCGGAGAGGATGAATTCGGCCGGCGCGGCGGCGTCATGCAACTCGACGACGCTCAAATCCTCCGGCCCCAAACCTGCCGCCTCATACGCGGCGCGTGATGCCGCCGTGGCGACCGGCGGCGCTTCCGGATCGTCGCCTTGGCCCGAGCGGATTTCAGTGGCGAGGATGTCGACCGGCTGGATATCCCGCTTCGCCGCCGCTTGCTCGCTCATCACCACCAGGGCGGCGGCGCCGTCGCCAATGGAAGAGCACATCATCAAGGTGATTGGATCGGCAATCATGCGGCTCGACAGCACCTCGTCGATATCGACATCGGCGCGGAACTGGGCGATCGGATTGAGCGCTCCGGCATGGCGCTGTTTGACGGAGATTCGGGCGAAATCCTCCACCGTAGCGCCGCTAGCCGTCATATAGTCGCGCGCGACGCTCGAATAGAGATCCATGAATACCGATCCGGTGCCGGCGCCGTCCGGAGATATGCGCGCCTTCAGCGCCTCCAACTCGTCCAAATCCGCTGCCGCCTCCAGGGCGTTGATCGGCTTGGTGCGGTCTTCGTTGCTCATCTTCTCCGCACCGATCGCGAGCGCCACTTCGGCGCTGCCCGAGGCGACTGCCATACGGGCGAGATGAAAGGCGGTGGAAGACGAGGCGCAGGCATTTTCCACATTGACGATGGGCTTGCCGAGAAGGCCTGTGTACCGGAGCGCCACCTGGCCGCGTACGCATTCCTGTCCGTTCAACAGGCCGCCCGCGGCATTGCCGAAAAACACCATCTCGATATCGTCGATCTCCACCGCCGCGTCATTCAGTGCGTCAGCGACCGCGCGCTCGGCGAGCGAGCGCACGCCCGAGTCCATGAATTTGCCGAACGGCGTGATTCCCGTTCCGCCAATCATCGCTTTACGCATGCTCATCTCTCCAATTCATATCTTGCGCTCATGGCCGGCCCAGAAGCGCTCCCGGACCTTTCGCTTCAGCACCTTGCCGACGCCGCTACGCGGTAATTCGTCCCAAATCTCGACCGTCTTCGGCGTCTTGTAGGCGGAGAGCCCATTCTTGCACAGCGCGATAATTTCCGCCTCCGAGACGGTCTCCCCGGCTTTCAGCTCGACCACCGCCTTCACCGCCTCGCCCCATTTCTCGTCGGGCACTCCGATCACCGCGCAATCCTGCACCGCCGGGTGGCTCCAAATCAGGCGTTCAATCTCGATCGGGAAGACGTTGAGCCCGCCCGAAATGATCATATCCTTTTTTCTGTCGACAATGTAGACGAAGCCGTCTTCGTCCTTGTAGCCGATATCGCCGGTATGGTGCCAGCCGTGCTGGCGGTTGGCTTCGCTGCCTTCGGGATCGCCGTAATAGCCAAGTGAAACCAATGAGCCGCGCACAACGATCTCGCCCCATGCGCCCTGGGCGACGAGATTGCCATCGTCGTCCATCATCTCGACTTTGACGAACACGGGAGGCCGGCCGCAGCTTGTCAGGCGCTTTTCCTTGTCCGGATCGCCGAGCGCCTCGAGGTGGTCGGCGGGCGAGAGGATGCCGATGGTGCAAGGACACTCGGCTTGGCCGTAAATCTGCGACATGCACGGTCCGAACAGATCGATCGCCTGTTTCACCTTATCCGCCGACATCGGCGCGCCGCCATAAACCAGGTAATCCATGGCCGAGAAATCGAATTCGCGTGCGCGCGGATGGGCCAACATCATGTAAATCACGGTCGGCGGCAGAAACGTGTGGGTGACGCGGTATTTGTGCATTGTTTCGAGAACCGCGAGCGGCTCGGCCCGCGGGATGCACACCACGGTGCCACCGAAAGCCATGGCGGGCCAGGCGAAAACGCCGGCGCCGTGCGACATCGCCGAGGCGATCAGATACACCGGCGGCTTCTTGACCGGCATATGGGAATAGACATTGGCGCACCATGCCTCCCAGGTGAGATTGGACCACATGGCGCCCTTGGGCTGGCCGGTCGTGCCGCCCGACGTAAAATGGCTGATCACCTTGTCGCGGTAGTCCGGCAACTCGGGCGCCTCGGCCTCGAATCCGGCGATGAATTCGCCGAAATAGGGGTGGCTCATGCCGGGTTTGTCGAGACAGATGACATGTTTCAGTTTGGGGCATGCCGCCTCGATGCGGGCGATCTCGCTCTCGAAGCTGGAATGGTAGAACAGCCACTCTGCATGGCGGTCGTTGATGACATAGACATTCTCGTCGATCGAGGCCAACGCGGCGAGGCCGACCCAGGCGCCGCCGGCGCGCGCGGCGCCGATCCAGGCCTCGAATGCCGGCGTTCCGTTGGGGCTGAGAATGGCCACCGCATCCTCGACCTTGAGGCCGCCGGCGATCAACGCGTTGGCGGTGCGGTGGCTGCGTGCGCTCACGTCGCGGTAGCTGTGTTCGCCGTCGGCGTCGATCAGGCAGGCGCGCTCGGGATAATAGCGCAAGCCGCGTTCGAAATAGTCGATCAGGCGCATCGATGATCCCCAGGGCAACGCCGCATCGGAAAGCGGTCTCGTTTCCTACTAAAAATGTCTGATAATTTCAAACGAGCGTTTGGTCATCGACGCAATTTCCTGTTTGGCGCGATGTCTTGCACGCGGTATTTGCGTGCTATATAGATTCTAACAAATGTTCAATTGGTAATAAATGAGGCTCTGATGGATTTTTCGCTTAGTTCGGAGCAGCAGGAAATTCAAAATCTGGCCCGTGACTTCACCCGGGCCGAGATCGCGCCGGCGCAGCTCAAGATGGATGCGGACCACAAATTTCCCTACGAGCTGTGGCGCAAATGGTCCGATCTCGGCATGGCCGGGATGCTGATCCCGGAGAAATACGGCGGCAGCGGCATCGATCCGCTGACCTATATCCTGGCGCTCGAGGAAGTCGCTACCGAAAGCAACACCTTCGCACTCATCTGGCAGGTGCATGTCTTGGTGAGCGAAATGTTCCGCAAATTCGCCAGCGCCGAGCAAAAGGATCACTGGCTGCCGCTATATTCCAAAGGCGAGAAGCTTGCCGCCTTCGCCCTCACCGAGGCCGGTGCCGGCTCGGATTCCTACGGCATGACGACCAAGGCCGAACTCGAGGGCAATCAGTGGACCGTGAACGGCACCAAGATCTTCATCAGCAACGCCGGTACCGACATCAGCGACGGCACGGTGCTGATGGCGGTCACCGGCATGCGTGATGACGGCAAGAAGGAAATCTCCTCTTTCATCATTCCGCAGGACGCGGACGGCTTCACCCTCGGCCAATCGTTCAAGAAGATGGCATGGCACGGCATGGACAACCGCGAACTGGTGTTCGAGGATTGCCGCATTCCCGCCGCCAACATCATGGGCGAGCGCGGCGCCGGGTTGCGCCAGGCGCTGGGCGGGCTCAACCTCGGGCGCATTGCCTTCGGCGCCATCGCCACCGGTCTCTCGCGCGGCTGCTTGGAAGAATCTCTCGCCTACACCAAGCAACGCGAGCAATTCGGCCAGCCGCTTTCGAGTTTCCAACTGACGCAAGCCAAGCTATCGAACATGGCCTGCGGCCTTGAAGCGTCGCGCCGCCTCACCCATTACGCCGCCTATTTGTTCAGCAATGACATGGAATGCCGGAAAGAAGCGGCGATGGCGAAACTGTTCGCCAGCCAGCGCTCGACCGAGGCGGCGATGGATGCGTTTCAGCTGCATGGCGGCTCGGCCTTCATGGAGGACACCAAGGCCAACCGCTTTTACCGCGAGGCGAAAATCCTCGAGATCGGCGAAGGCACCAACGAAATCCAGCAGCTTTATATCGCCCGCGAAATGGGTTGTTGAGGAACCAATCCGATGAGCAAATTGAACGAACAAACGGCGCGCGCCATGCACCGGACCATGTGCCGCATCCGCTATTTCGAAGAAGCGGCATCGGCGAAATACAAAGAAGGCGTGCTGCCAGGCTTTATCCATCTTTCGATCGGCCAGGAAGCCTGCGCGGCCGGCGTCTGCGCCACATTGCAAGACAGCGATTACATCACCAGCACCCATCGCGGCCACGGCCATTGCTTGGCCAAGGGCGGTGACGCCAAGCGCATGATGGCGGAACTGTTCGCCAAACAGGCGGGTTATTCGCAAGGCCGCGGCGGCTCCATGCATATCGCAGATGTCGCGGTCGGTATGCTCGGCGCCAACGGTATCGTCGGGCAATCGATGCCGCTCGGCGTCGGCGCGGCGCTGACCGCGCAAGTGACCGGCTCGGGCGCCGTGGCGGTGGCGTTTTTCGGCGAGGGCGCGTCGGGCGCCGGCGTTGCGCATGAAGCGATGAACATGGCCTCGCTGTGGCGCCTGCCGCTGGTGTTTTTCTGCGAATCCAACCGCTATGCCGAGCTCTCACCTTACGAGATCCATGTGCCGATCGCCAATGTCGCCGACCGGGCGCCGGCCTATGACATGCCGGGCGTCACCATCGATGGCGGCGACGCGGCGGCAGTCTATGAGACTATGGCCGAAGCCGTGGCGCGTGCGCGCGCCGGACAAGGACCGTCATTGGTCGAAGCCAAGACCTACCGCTGGCATGGCCATTACGAGGGCGATCCGGAAGTCTATAAGCCGGATGGCGAGACCGAGGCGGAGAAGGCGCGCGACCCCATCCCGCGCTTCGAAGCCGTGCTGAGGGAAAGCTTCGGCGTCACGGCGTTGGATTCGGTACATACGGAAGAAAAAGCCGCCATCGAGGACGCAGTGACCTTCGCCGAGCAAGCCGCCGATCCGACGCCCGATGGTCTGACCGCCAACGTCTACGCACCGGCGGGAGGCGTCTGATGGCCAAGCTTAAATATTATCAGGCGTTCAACCGCGCGCTGCGCGAGGAAATGGCGCGCGACGAAACCACCATCCTGATGGGCGAAGATATCGGCAAATCGGGCGGCATATTCGCCCAAACGCGCGGATTGCACGCGGAATTCGGCGGCTTGCGTGTGCGCGATACGCCGATTGCCGAGAACGGCTTCGTGTCCGCCGCTGTCGGCGCGGCCATGACCGGCCTGCGCCCGGTGGTCGAAATCGGCTTCGAGGATTTCCTCACCTGCTGTATGGACCCGCTGGTCAACCAGGCGGC
>PTKB01000250.1 GCA_002937555.1 Alphaproteobacteria bacterium MarineAlpha10_Bin2
CATTATGATGGCGCTCGAAGGTCGCCGGCCACGCGCCGAAGTCTATGAGAATTGGAAGGGCGCCTGGCAGGAACTCGACGCCGAATTGACCCGCCTCGGGAAGAGCGATCACGCCGCCTATTCCGATCTCATGATGAACCAGGAAGTGGTTCTCGAGCTTGGCGGCGCCAATCGCCGGCGCGAAGTCACCCAGGCGTTGACGCGCATCATGCGCGACATGAAGCGCCAGATGCGCACCGCTAACAGCGCGGCGGCGGAGCGGCGTAGCTTGAAGTTCGAACTGGGCGAACTGGACGCGCTTCACAAATCCCTCAACCGCGACTCGCCCTCGCTTCGCCAATCGGGTTAGAATAGCGGCCAAGAACAAAGCCGGAGGCGAAGATTATGAGTAAGGCGGAGCCGGAGAATTCGGTTGCAACGCTCAAGCAATTGGCGGCGACCGACCTCGAGTTGGTGCGCGTCATCGAAGACCTGATCCGTGTCTTGGCGGATCGCGATATACTCGATGAGGGCGCGCTCCCGATCCGCATCCGCCGCCTCTTGGAGCACCGCCGCAAATTGCGCAGTACGCTGCCACACTAGACGTTTTCTCAACCGTACATCAGCGAGACAATCGCCACCGCGGCGATGATGCCGGCTAAATCGGCGGAGAGCGCCGGAATCAGAGCGTAGCGGATGCGCCGGATCTGCACCGCGCCGAAATAAACCGCGAGCACATAAAAGGTGGTCTCCGTCGAGCCTTGCAGCGTCGACACCAGATAGCCGGTATAGCTGTCCGGGCCGATCGCCGGGTCGTTGATGATCGACGCCAGAATGCCGTAGGCGCCCGAGCCCGAGAGCGGGCGCAGGATCGCCATCGGGAGGGCTTCCGCCGGCATGCCGATATGCGCGGTGACGCTGCCGATCGGCGCGATGATCCATTCCAGCGCACCGCTGGCGCGGAACATGCCGACCGCGACCAGGATCGCCACCAGATAGGGAATGATGCGGAGCGCCACCTGAAAACCCTCGCGCGCACCCTCGACGAACACTTCATAGATGCGCACCCGGCGCGCCACGCCGAAGCTCAACAGCCCGAGCATCAGGCCGGGGATGATCCAGGGCGCGATCTCGCGGCCGTAGAAGACGGTGAGCGGAATGAATCCGGCGATGCCGGAGAGCACCAGATAGGAAACATAGGTCGGGTAGGGCCGCGCGCTTTGCTGTTCCAATTGCGCGTCTTCCTCAGCGCTCTCGGGCGCGCCGCCCAGCTCGTTGAGCGCGTCGGCAATCGGGGTGTTCTCCGCTTCCGCTGTTGTCGTTTCCGGCGGCTGGGCGGAGGCCGGCGAAAACCAGCGGATGCAGAGCTTGGCGACGATGATCGCGGTCGCGGTCGAGCAGATGGTGGCGACCAGCGTCGTCGGCACGATGCCGGCGGGATTCTCCGAGCCCGAGGCGGCGCGGAGCGCGATCACGCCGGTCGCCAGCAACGTCACGCTCGAGGTATTGATGGCGAGAAACAGGATCATCGCGTTGCTGGCCGTTCCCTTGATCGGATTGAGTTTGTCGAGCTGCTGCATGGCGCGGATGCCGAACGGCGTCGCCGCGTTGCCGAGGCCGAGCGCATTGGCCGACATGTTGAGGATCATCGCGCCCATCGCCGGATGCTCGGGCGGCACTTCGGGAAACAGCCGCACCATCATCGGGCGCACAAGACGGGCGATGATCACCAACAGACCGCCGCGCTCCGCCACCTTCATCAGCCCGAGGAACAGCGCCATCACGCCGACCAATCCTATGGCGAGCGTCACCGCGTCTCCGGCCGCGGCGATCATCGCCTGGCCCAAGACATCCATCGGCACCGGGCCGCCGTCCGTGCCGGCCAGCCAGGGAAGGTGGCGCACGGCCGCCACCGCGAAGGAAATCAGGACGATGGCGAAGAATATTCCGTTCACGGCAGAGGCTCCCCGGCGGGCAGCGCGAATCGGGCCGCCACCTGCAATGCTCCGCGTTTTCGCGCGCAATGAAAAGCCCCGCACGGATAAGCGCGGGAACAGTCCTTCCTAAGGCTCGCCGCCGTTCCGGGCCGCTTGGTTCTTGTGGCGCCAATTGACCAGGGCGACGCCGCCAAACACCAGCGCCAGCGCCGCCCAAATCCACAGACTGTGCCGCTCGTCGAACAGCACCACGCCCCAGCCGACCGCGACCAGGGTGACGATAAAGGCGACCTGGCTGAAATAAACCGGCCCGGCGCGGCGCAACAGAACGAAATACATATGAAAGGTGAGCGCCGCCAAAACCATATGCAGCAGGATCAGGCCGTTGATCAGGCCAATACTTTGCCACAGAGGATAAAACGTGCCGGTGGCGAGCGACGCCGGCAACAACATCAGGCTCGACGTCACCATCATCCCGGTGGCGGCGTGCAGGGAATCCATCTCCGGCGGATGAAACTTCATTGCATAAACCGAATTGAGCGAATAGAAAAACGGCGACAAGAACGCCAACAGGACGAACGGAATCATCTCCTCACTCGGCAGACTGCCGGCCGGTAAGAGAACCAGCAGCGTACCCGCGAGGCCGAGGCCAATGCCCGTCGCACGGCGCCAGTCGAAGCCTTCCAGCCGGACGGACAGCGACAGCACATAGGTGAACAGCGGCACGGTGGTGATCACCAGAGCGACGATCCCGGTCGGCAGGTTGGACAACGCATAAAACAGGTTGGTGGTGGGAATTGCGCTCCCCACTGCGCCGATGACCACATAGTGGCGCACATGCGCCCAGCTCATCGGCGGCAAATTGCCGCGTGCCCAACAAACCGCGAGCAGGATAATTCCCGCGCCGGAGGTCTGCCAAAACGCATAGCCCAGCGCCGGCACCCCGGCCATGGTGACGAGCTTGGCCATGGCGGTAATGCTTCCCCACAGAGCGCCGAGCGAGAGCAACAAAACGAGCGACAGCCCAAGCGTGGCCTGCGCCGGAGACGCGGCTTGCGGCGCTGAATTGGCGGAAGACATCGGGCGCCAATGTGGCACTCCGGGTGGGGTTCTGTCGAACGCAATCGCGCCGTGTCCGGAAATCGCGCCGCTTATTTGGCCAGCAACGTGCCTTCCAATTTTGCGCCGCGCAACTCGGCGCCGTTCAGGTTTGCGCTGCTCAAATCAGTGTCGCTGAGGTCGGCGCCGCTCAGGTCAGCGCCCGTGAGAT
>PTKB01000251.1 GCA_002937555.1 Alphaproteobacteria bacterium MarineAlpha10_Bin2
CGGCCCGGCCACCGGATGATGGAAACCTGGCACCCGCTCGGCGTCGCGGGCGTGATCAGCGCGTTTAATTTTCCCGTCGCGGTCTGGTCGTGGAATTTCGCCCTCGCCATCGTGTGCGGCAATCCGGTGGTGTGGAAACCTTCGGAAAAGACCCCGCTCACCGCGCTCGCCTGCAAACGCTTGTTTGAGCGCGCCGCCGCGCGCTTCGACGGCGACGTTCCGGAGCACCTGCTGCAGGTCCTGATCGGTGGTAAGGAAGTCGGCAAGGCGCTGGTCGACGACAGGCGGGTGGCGCTGGTGAGCGCCACAGGGAGCTGCCGCATGGGCCGCGAAGTGGCGCCGCGCGTCGCCGCGCGTTTCGGCCGCACGCTGCTGGAATTGGGCGGCAACAACGCCATGATCGTGGCGCCGAGCGCCGATCTCGCTCTTGCCGAACGCGCCGTTACGTTCAGCGCCGTCGGCACCGCCGGGCAGCGCTGCACGACACTGCGCCGCCTGATCGCCCATGACGATATCGCCGAAGACTTGGTGACGCGCCTGAAGGCGGTTTATGGCGGCGTTCCGATCGGTTCGCCGCTCGAAGACGGCGTGCTGCTCGGGCCGCTTATGGATGCCGGCGCGTTTGACGCCATGCAGGCAGCTCTAGCGCGGGCGCGCGACGAGGGCGGCACAGTGACCGGCGGCGAGCGCGTGCTCGCGGACGCGTATCCCAACGCCCATTACGTCACCCCGGCCATCGCCGAAATGCCGGCGCAAACCGACATCGTCGCAGAGGAAACCTTCGCGCCGATCCTCTATGTCATGCGATATGCCACGGCGGACGAGGCGATCGCCATGCACAACGCTGTGCCGCAAGGGCTCTCGTCTTGCATTTTCACCAATGACATGCGCGAAGCGGAGCGCTTTCTGTCGTCGGAAGGCAGCGATTGCGGCATCGCCAACGTCAATATCGGCCCGAGCGGCGCCGAAATCGGCGGCGCGTTCGGCGGCGAGAAGGAAACCGGCGGCGGGCGCGAATCCGGCACCGAAGCATGGAAGGCCTATATGCGCCGCGCCACCAACACCATCAACTACTCGCCCGATCTGCCGTTGGCGCAAGGCATCACATTCGGCAGCGGTTGAGAGGCGGCGCCGGGTCTTAGACCGGATAGGGTCCGCCGGTCGCGGCCGTGCCGCCGTCGCATGACAGGTTCGTGCCGACGCAATAGCTTGATTCGTCGGAGGCCAGGAAGAGCGCTGCATTGGCGACTTCCTCGGGCCGGGCAAGCCGGCGGATCGGCAGGCCCTTGGCGAGGTTCTTTATATTGTCCTCGATGTCGCCGTCCAGCGTTCCCAGCCAGTCGTCGATCATCTTGGTGTGGGTTTCGCCGGGGCAAACCGAATTCACCCGCACATTGTCGCCGATATGATCGAGCGCCATGCATTTGGTCATCTGTATCACCGCGCCTTTGCTGGCGCAGTAGGCCGTCAGCCCGGGCTCGCCATTGAGCCCTGATTCCGAGGCGATGTTGACGATCGACCCGCCGCCCTGAGCGATCATCTCGCGCAGCGCCGCGCGGGCCAGCTGGAACACGGCGGTAACGTTTACGGCGAACGTGTCCGACCACTGTTCGTCGGTGGTCTCGGCCGCCGCGGCGGAATAGAGGATGCCGGCGTTGTTGACCAGCACGTCGATCCTGCCGAAGCGCGATTTCGTTTCGGCGATGAGGCGGTCGCAGAAACCGTCGTCGCGCAGATCGCCGGCGACAAACTCAGCGCTGCCCCCGGCTTGGCGGATCGCATCCAGCACCGCGTCGCCGCGCGCTTGGTCGCGCCCGCTCATCAATACCTTGGCGCCTTCTTGCGCAAACAGTCTGGCGCAGGCCTCGCCGATTCCAGCGGTCGCCCCGGTGATCAGCGTCGCCTTGTCCTTGAGTCTCATCGTGTCAGCCTCCCTCGAAGCGAAATATTCTACCAGTCGGATTGGCGGGTAGCGTAAGCCGACCAAACAGTGCGGGGCAAGATCGTTTCGGGCGTCGGCGCAGAGAATCTGTTAGCGTTCCGCGTGATTGCCGGACTCTTGGACTGGGGAGATTAATCTCATGGCACGCGATCCGAATCACGACATCTTGTTCGAGACAATCCGGGTGGGGCCGAAAACCGCGAAAAACCGCTTTTGGCAAACCCCGCATTGTGCCGGACCGGGCTCGGAGCGGCCCGGCGCCCAGGCTGCGTTCCGCGGCATGAAGGCGGAAGGCGGATGGGGCACGGTGTTTACCGAATTTTGCTCGATCCACCCGGAATCGGACGATTACCCGTATGTCTCCGCGCGCCTGTGGGACGCCGGCGATATCGTCAATCTCCGCCATATGTGCGACACCCTGCACGGCCACGACGCCCTTGCCGGCGTTCAGCTTTGGTATGGCGGCATGCAATCCGCCTGCCTCGAATCCCGCGAAGTGCCGCGCTCCTCAGGCAATCTTCCGTCCAACGGCTATCGCTCACGCGCGATGTACGGCTATGAGGCCGACGAAGACGACATCAAGGCGCTGATCGGCATGTATGTCGAGGCGGCCAAGCGGGCGCAACAGGCGGGCTTCGATATCATCGAAGTGCTGTGCAGCGACAGCAATATCACAATGCAGTATTTGGAGCGCCGCTATAACCGCCGCGCCGATGGCTATGGCGGCTCGCTCGAAAACCGCGCGCGCTTCACATTAGAGGTCCTGGCGGCGGTGAAATCGGCCTGCGGCGACAGCTCGGCAATCTGCGCCCGCTTCAACCTCGACACCACGCGCGGCGCCAGCGGCATCCAGCATTTCGACGAGGGCATCGGCTTCGTCGAATTGCTGGCCAAGGAAGGCGTCGTGGATGTCCTCTCGACCAAAATCGGCGACCTCGAGGAATGGGCCGGCGAGGACGCCGGCGCGTCGCGATTCAGAAAATCCAACTGGACGGAACCCTTCGTCAGAGGCGTCAAGAGCGCCATGGGCGGTATTCCCGTCGTCTGCAATGGCCGCTTCACCAGCCCCGACGACATGATCGGCGTCATCAATTCCGGCCAGTGCGACATCATCGGCGCAGCGCGTCCGTCAATCGCCGATCCGTT
>PTKB01000252.1 GCA_002937555.1 Alphaproteobacteria bacterium MarineAlpha10_Bin2
GTTCGACATGAAATTCATCGCCCATGACCCCTATGCCGATGCCGCGGTGGCTGAGGAGTTCGGTGTGCGCATGGTCGACAAAGAGACGTTGGCGAAAGAGTCTGACGTGCTCGCCGTGAACTGCCCCTATAACGACGATACCTATCAAATCGTCAGCGCCGGCTTCATTGCCCAGATGAAACCGACCGCCTATCTGATCAACACTTCGCGCGGCCCCACGGTGGATCAAAAGGCGCTCACCAAGGCGTTACAAGAGGATGCCATTGCCGGCGCCGGTCTCGATGTGTTCGATCCCGAGCCGCCGGAAGCCGACGACCCGATTCTCAAGCTCGACAATGTCATCGTCACGCCGCATGGGTTGTGCTGGACGGCGGAATGTTTCGCCGGCATCGGCGCCGCCGACATCGCCGCGGTGTTTGCCACAATGGAGGGCACCGAGCCGCGCGGGCTGGTCAACCGGGGCATCGTCGACAACGCCGACTGGCAAGCCAAGATGACGGCCTATAAGGCGCAATTCGGCACTTGATCGCGGTTGCGGCGCGGGGTGTTCCCGCGCATGCTTGGCGCCGGAATCCAGGAGACTTCCGTGCCGCAAGCGAGTGCCAATGATCTGCATTTTCCGCCGCCGCGCCTGCCTGATGAGGTGACGGCGTTGCGCGCCGAGGTGCGCGCTTTCCTCGCCAATTCATTGGCCGCAGACGCTTGGCAGCCGAACAGCGACTTCGGCGCCGGGTTCGCGCCCGAATTCAGCCGCCAGATCGCCGCGAAGGGCTGGATCGGCATGACCTGGCCGAAAGACTATGGCGGGCACGGGCGCTCCAATCTGGAGCGCTATGTCGTGACCGAGGAATTGCTGGCGGCAGGCGCGCCGGTGTTCGCCCACTGGATCGCCGATCGGCAAAGCGGCCCCTTGTTGTTGCGCTTCGGCTCGGAGGCACAGCGTCAGACGCTGCTTCCGCGCATCGCCGCCGGCGAATGTTTTTTCTCGATTGGCATGAGCGAGCCGGATTCTGGCTCCGACCTCGCCTCCGTCCGTACCCTCGCCGAGCGCACGCCTGCGGGCTGGCGGCTGAACGGCGCCAAGGTCTGGACCAGCAACGCCCACCTCAACCATTTCATGATCACGCTGTGCCGCACCGGCGAGGCCGGCGAGGACCGCCATGGCGGCCTTAGCCAATTTCTCATCGACCTCCAACAGGACGGCGTAACGATCAACCCGATCGTCAACATGTTGGGCACCCATGAGTTCAACGAAGTGGTGTTCGACGATGTCGAAATTCCCGAAGACCGGCTGATCGGCCAGGAGGGCGACGGCTGGCGCCAAGTGACGAGCGAGTTGGCCTATGAGCGCAGCGGGCCGGAACGCTTTCTCAGCAATTTTCACATTTTCCGCACCCTGATCGATGCTATCGGCCCGGAGCCGGACGCCCGCCAAGCCGAAGCGATCGGGCGTTTGACCGGCCGTCTCTGGACACTGCGGCGCATGTCCCTTTCCGTCGCCGCCATGTTGGAAGCGGGTGAATCGCCGGATGTCGAAGCGGCCATCGTCAAAGAACTCGGCAACCGCTTTGAGCGCGAAGTGGTGGAAACCTCGCGCGCGGTGTATGCCGTTCAGCCCGCCACGTCGCCGGGCGGCAACGCCGCGGATTTCCCGGCTCTCATGGCGGAAGCAATTCTCCGGCAACCGTCGTTTACACTCCGCGGTGGCACCACGGAAATCATGCGCTCGATCATCGCCCGCGGGCTCGGCCTCAGATGAGCGGCGAGTTGGAGATCCTGACTGAATCGGCGGAGCGGTTGTTCGCCAATCATGTCACGCCGGAATTGTTTCAAAGCGTCGAAGCCGGCGAATGGCCCGACGCGCTATGGCGCGCTGTCACGGCGGCGGGCTTCGAGCGCGCCGAAATGCCCGTTGTCGGCGCGACCGTCAGCCGCGTCGCCGGGCGTCATGCCGCACCGATACCCTTGCCCGAAACGATACTCGTCGCCTCTCTGCTGGAAGAGGCGGGTCTTGCCGTGCCCGAAGGCGCCCTGACGATTGCGCCGTCAGTAATCACAATTGATGCCGGTGGCGCCTTATCAGGCACCGCGCGCCATGTGCCCTGGGCACGTCATGCGCCGCACATGGCCGTCATTTGCAACAACGATACCCTCGCGCTTGTCGAGACGGCGCGCGCACAAATATCGCCCGGACAAAATCTCGCCGGCGAGCCGCGCGACGAGGTTTGCCTGGATGGCGTGACGGCCGTTCAGACCGCCGAGGGCGTCTCGCACGCTTCGGTGCAGGAGCAAGCGGCGCTTCTCCGCGTGGCGCAGATCGCCGGCGCCCTTGAAAAAATTCTTAGTCTCACTGTGCAATATGCCGGCGAGCGTCGCCAATTCGGCCGACCCATCGCCAAGTTCCAGGCGGTGCAGCACCATCTCGCGGCCCTTGCCGGACATACGGCGGCAGCTTGCGCGGCATTGGAAGCGGCGGCAGATGCGCCCGATTTCCTCGCCGTCGCATCGGCCAAAGCCTGCGCCAGCGAAGCCGCCGGCGAGGCGGCAGCCATTGCCCATCAGGTGCATGGCGCCATCGGCTTCACTGAAGAACATGCCTTGCATCGTTACACCAAGGCGCTGTGGGCGTGGCGCGAAGAGTTCGGCAACGAAGCCGAATGGAATTCCCGCCTCGGCGCGCATGTGGCGGCGCTCGGCGGCGATGGCTTATGGCCGGCAATCACCGGATCAGGCGGCTAGGGCGCATTCACCGTGGCCAACCTCGAAGCCCTGCTGTCGCCCGGCGCCGTTGCGGTGATCGGTGCATCGCCGGATACGAAAAAGATTCGCGGGCGCATCGTCGCCTCGCTCAAGGCCGGCCGCTATACGGGGCCGATCTATCCGGTCAATCCGGCGCATTCAGAGATTCAGGGTCTTGCCGCCTATCCTTCGGTCGCCGCCATCGGCCGGCCGGTTGATCTGGCGGTGATAACCATTCCCGCCGAGCGCGTGGCGAGAGCGTTGGAAGAATGCGCGGATGCCGGCATCAAAAGCGCGGTG
>PTKB01000253.1 GCA_002937555.1 Alphaproteobacteria bacterium MarineAlpha10_Bin2
GCGACTATGTTTCGTTTTTCCGCTCGGCGCGGCCGGCCGAAGCGGGCGGCGAGGTGCTCTGTCCGGGCGACGCGGAAATACGCAACCGGGCCGAACGGCTGGCCGAAGGCGTTCCGCTGCCGGGCTCCACCTGGCACAGCCTGCTCGAGGCTGCCGAGGGCGCCGGTATGCCCGTCGGCGAAATCGACGCGGCACGCGCCGCCGCGGTGGAAGTCTGACGAAAGTGTGACCCGGGCGCGGCACTGCGGGCTGGTAACCTGGGCGGCGATACCGCTACACTCGGCGCCGTTAAGCCAGCAGGGGAGTGAACAATGACGAAACTGCGTCTGGGAACTTATGTCGAGTTTCAATGCCCGCCGGGACGCGATCATGCCGAACTGATCAACGATGTGATCCGCTGCGCTGAGCATTCGGATCAGCGCGGGTTCTCCGTGTTCACCACGTTGGAGCATCCGTTCTTCGAAAAATTCGCCATCAATTGCGCGCCCTTGCCGCTCTTTACCAAGCTCGCCGAGCGAACGCGCAATCTCCGCTTCCGCACCCTTTGCCACACCCTCCCGCTGCACAATCCGATGTTGCTTTCGGGCCAGATCGCCGAGGCCGATATTCTCACCGGCGGGCGCATCGAAGTCGGCATCGGGCGCGGCCATGGCTGGCTCCAAGAACCCGCCAATGTCGCCTATGAAGAGAGCCTCGAGCGCTTCCACGAATGCATCGATATTCTCATCTTGGGCTGGACCGAAGAGCGCTTCTCGTTCGACGGTAAATATTACACCTGCGACAATCTCTCCATCGTGCCCAAGCCGATCCAGAAACCGCACCCGCCAATCTTCCAGGTCGGCACCAGTTCCAAGACTTTCACCCAGGCGGGGGAGCGCGGCTGGAGCGTGGTTCTCGGCGCGCCGACGCCGGACGATATCTTCATCGAGCCGCACAACATCTATCAGCAAGCCTGCGCGCGCGCCGGCACAACGCCGCATGTGTCGTTCTTGAAGGCGATCTACCTCGACGAAGATCAGCAGCGCGCCGAGCGCGACGCTGAGGAATATGCGATGAAGTTCATCGAATACAACGTCTCGCCGTTGAAGGAGATGAACCGCACCGAAGAGGTCAAGGCGCGGATGCGCGCCGGCGGCTTCGATTTTTACGCCGGCGACGATTTTCTCCGTCTCGGCGATGTCTCCTACCAGGACATCGTCGATCTCGGCATCGTCTATATCGGCACGCCCGAGAAAGTCGCCAATCAACTGCTCACGCTCTACGACAAAATCGCGTTCGAGGAGTTCATCCTGGTCAGCCATTATGGCGGCACCCCGGTGCACAAGGCGATGCAGACCCAAGAACTGTTCGCCAAGCAAGTCTTACCGATCGTCGAGCGCGGCATCGCCGAGCGCAGCAAGGCAGCGTGATTTAACTATTCCATTTTCAAAATATATTTTTTACCGACGCGGTGGAAATAAGGGGTGGCGTCGACATTGTCGCGCGCCGCTGGGTCGCGCAGCAGACGGTCGATTTCGCGTAACACCACGCCAGTGATATGCGGGATCGGCATCTTTAGCGCCTCGGCGATCGGCACCCAGCCGATATCGTGCAATTCGCCATTGCCGGCGATGTCGCCCTGCACATCCTCCGCGAACGCCATGAAGAACCGCGCGTTGAACCGGCGCGGCGAGCCCGGCGGCGTCACGGCGCGGTAAATATAATCGAGTTTGTTGAACGCTGGCGCCAGGCCGCGGTCGTGAAAGTCGCGCCATTCCGGGCGCACTTTGCCATCGGGCGTGGCACCGGGCGCCGCCAGCATGAGGCCGGTTTCCTCGTAAGTTTCGCGGATTGCCGCCGCTGCTAGGGAACGCGCGCGCGCCGGCGTACAGGAGCGCGCCAGGCGCCGCGCCACACCGTCGCGCAATTCGCCCGCCGGGCGTACATAACGGTCGCACACCTCCACGCCGCCGCCGGGAAAGACATAGCGCTCGGGCATGAACACCTGCTCCCGGCCGCGCTGCCCCATCAGCACCGTGGCGCGCCTGCCGTCACGGCGAATAAGCGCGAGGGTAGCTGCGTCCTTGGGTCGAATAGCGCGATATTTCATGGCGCGGCGAAAATAGCTGATTTACGCCCTTTTGCCATGGCGAATTAGACGCGAAGCTATTTTCGACGTTGAGAGCCGATTGACAGGGCTGGGCCGGAGCCATAACAACGAAACGGGAGCAAGTGGGGAACGCGTGATCATCGAAGAAGAATTTGCCGTCCAGGCGCCGCTCGATCATGTGTGGGAGTGCATACGCGATGCCGCCTTCGTGGCGCCTTGCGTGCCCGGCTGCCAGGACGTCGAGGATGTCGGCGAGGGCGCCTATCGGGCCGTGGTCAAAGTCGGGATCGGGCCGATCAAGACGGTGTTCAAGCTCGATATTCAGGTGGCTGAGGAACGGCCGCCCGGCTTCGCCCGCATCGAGACGCGCGGCCAGGAGGGCACCAACGCCAGCCGCCTGACGGCAAAAAGCGAACTCACCCTTCGCCCCTCCGGCGAACTGATAACAAACGTGCACTACAAATCGGACGTGCAGGTCACCGGCCGTCTGGCTAAATTCGGTCTCGGCATCATGAAAAAGAAAGCGAAAGCGCTCGGCGCCGAATTCGCCGAGAATTTCCGCGCCGCCGCCGAGGCGCGCGCGCCCTCAAATATCGCCGGCGGCTGAGGCGAGCGGCGTGGAGTTTCACCAGCCGACGAGCCTCGACGCGGCTTTGGCCCTGCTTGCCGCCGATCCGGAGGCGCTGCCGTTGGCCGGCGGCGCGACGTTGGTGGCGATGATGAATGCCGATCTGGTCGAGCCAAGTGCGCTCGTGAGCCTCAGCGCCATCGCCGAGTTGCAGACCATAGAAGCGGCGGCGGATGGTGGCCTTAAGATCGGCGCCATGATCAGCCACGCCGCCCTCGCCGCCGATGCACGGCTCACCGGCGGCAACGCAGTGGTGCGTGAGGCGGCAGCACAAATCGCCCACCCCTCGGTGCGCAATATCGGCACCCTT
>PTKB01000254.1 GCA_002937555.1 Alphaproteobacteria bacterium MarineAlpha10_Bin2
CCGCAACCGTCGTCGCCGCACAATTTGTCTATGCAGTTGGGGACGCAGGTCCCGGAGTTGTCGCAGATGCCCGTCGCTGGGTCACACTCTCCGTCGCATGTGTCCGGGCACGTCCCGCCACAGCCATCCGGGCCACAGGCTTTGTCGTCACACTGTGGCGTGCAAGGCCCATTCTCTCCACACAATCCGGTGAGGGGGTCACAGACGCCCGCACAGGTCTCCGGACACTCGCCTCCGCAGCCGTCGGGTCCGCATTGCTTGCCTTCGCAATCGGGTGTGCAGCACAGCCCGGTCTCTTCGTGGCACTGGCTCTGCGCGCTCCCCTCTTCCGCCGACGGACATTGCCCACATTGCCCCCCGCACCCGTCGGTCCCACACGGCGCGCCAGCTCAAGCGTGCTGTCGCCGCAGCCGCAACCAATATCGAGCACGCGCTGGCCTGCATTAATGCCGGCCCGGTCCATCGTGGTCTTGCCAATCCCGCTAATCTGGCCGTCCATTTTCTTTTGGAACCTGACCCAGCTAGGTCCGGCGTGATCGTTCCAATACTCGATCATTTCGGCGTTGGCCGATGTATCGCGTTCGCTGCTATCCATTGCCACCCGCCCGTCCGTGGTGCGCCGTCTCGCGCACAGCGGCGAGCCCTTTCAGATCGTCCCAGCCATAGGCCAGCTCGTCGAGAGGAGCGCCGAAATGACGCTCGCGACGCTCAGCCACCAGCGTACCGCCCATGGCGCGGTAAAAGAAGCGCGCCGGATTGGCCGCCAGCACCCACAGCATGGCCGTTTCATTCCCCTGGCGCCGCAATTGGCCGAACATGGCATGCAGCAGACCCCGGCCGAGGCCTTTCCCTTGATAATCCGGTGCGACATAGAGAGTGTAAATTTCACCGGCGAACGACAACCCGTTCGGACGCGCCGGCCCGGCGCTGCCATAGCCGAGAGTGTCGCCGTCTTCCGATGCGGCGACAAATACGGAACAGTCGCTTTGCCGGGCGGCGATGGCGCGCCGCCAATAGGCGCGCTCGGCGGCGCTCTTGAGGCCGAGCAGCACATGGTCTGGAAGCATGCCGGCATAAGCGACACGCCAGGTCGCGACATGCACTTCGGCGATCGGCCCGGCGTCGCCCGGGCGCGCGGTTCTGATCTGGACCATACGCTCTCACATAGCATGATCCGGCGCGCCGGGTCGACAAAGAGCTCGGGCGTTAGGCGGCCTGCGCGCTCGCGTGCGCGAGGTCCGGCGCATTTTCGGGTGCGCTGCTGGGGCGGCTCAGAATAAACAGCGCCGCGACGGCGTTGACGCCCGAATAGACGAACAACAGGGTCGAGCCCTCCGGCGTCAGCGCAACGAGAACGGCGACACTGAAAGCGATCCCGCCCAAAGTGACGAGCTTGGCGCGGCGCGGAATGACGCGATGCTCGCTCCACAGGCGAAGCGACGGACCGAACACCCGATGCTCGTACAGCCATGTGTGAAATCTCTCGGAGCCCTTGGAGAAACACCACAGCGAGATGAGCAGAAAAACCATCGAAGGCATCACCGGCACCATGGCGCCGATCATACCGAGGACGAGATTGCACCAGCCGAAAGCAAGCAAAGCGGCGCGGAGGGAGGGGCGGGACGTTCCGTTGAATTTTGTCATGACCAGAGTATGGAAGCGGCGCGTTAATCTCCGCTTAAGACTTCTGGTTAAGAAAAATTAGCGATGTTTTTTTTGGACTTGCGGCGGCGCTAAAGGTCGCTGATGGCGGGCGCCGAATCTTCGATTTCCTTGATCCTGTTTATGCCGCTGCGCATATGCGGGGTAATGAATTCGGCGCGCTGCACCGGGCTGGTGCACTCCCAGCCGACCTCGGTTTCCCACGCCTCCATTTTCAACGACAACCCTCACAGCACGCCGCCGACCGTGGTGTGGTGGCTCTCAATCAAGCTGCGCACGCGGCGGAAGGATTCGCCATTCAAGTTCTCCCACATGTCTTTCGAGTGGCGGTCGAAACTCTCGAACCGGCCGGTCAGCGAAGCGGTGACGTCGTTCAGATTCTCGCGCAGGAAGCCGCACACATTCATGAGAATGGGATCGCGGCGCATGTGAAAATTTTCTTCCACCTCGTGCATGATTTCCAAGAACCGGCCGATCTTCGGGATCAAATCGTCGAGGACATTTTTGTAATAGGCGAGCGACAGGAATATATCGGCATATTCTTCAAGAAATTCCGGCACATCCATGATTTCGATTTCGAGTTTTTTCGCCAGGGTGCGCAAATTGCGAATCGCCGAATCTCTGTCGGGATTTGAAAACATGCCGATGAGCTGATCGAAATTCTCGATATCGGCGTTCGAATCGCCATAAACCTGTGCCAGGAGCGGCGAGGTGAATACACGCATATATTCGGTCAGCTCCGCCTGCTTGGCGTCGGACAGTCTGAGCGCATCGACCTCCTTCAGCTCGATCCCCGCCCGGCGCAATTCGATGCGCAGGCTGTAGACATCGTAGCTGTGGAGGCGCGCCAGATGCTCGATCAGCCGCTGGTCCTCCAGATCTTCCACGCTTTGCCAATTGAAATGGAGCGCCAGCGCATCCGGCTCGATCTGACCGCTGCCGGCTTTCGCGTCCCTGTAGACTTCGATAACCGATTTGAAATGCAGGTTCTTGATCAGCCGGGCCTGTTTCAGGCCGGAGGTGTAAAGCGGCATGATGCGAAGCGGCAGAACATGGAGCGAATCCATATCCATCTCGGCCGCATTCTCCTGTGGCTCGATATCTTTTGCCGCCGCGCTCTTCATTTCCGTAAAGGCTCTCGTTCACAGGTGAAATTTTTCGCCCTCGATAGTGCCGCCGCCGGCCTTCGAGTCGTTTCTTGGTCCCGAATTCATGCCACGTTCTAACGCGTTGAAATTTTGCGGTTTTATCTGGCTGAACCGGATGTAAGCGTTGTTGACCTGGGGCATAGTATGGCGCAAGGAAATTAACAACGGATT
>PTKB01000255.1 GCA_002937555.1 Alphaproteobacteria bacterium MarineAlpha10_Bin2
AGCAAGCACAAAGAATGCATTCGTAGAGGCCATCGAGGACAATGCTCTCCGTGCACAACAGGCGCAGCGCTTCGGCGTAATTGCCGAAGATGCTGCCGCTGCCGAGAAGCGGCGCGAATGCCAGGCTCGCCGCCGCGAGCATGATCAATTGCGCCCGCACGCCCGAGCCGCGGCCTTCGGCAAACAGACGGCGATAGGCGCCGGTGAAGCCGAAAAAGGCGTGGTAGAGCGAGATGCCGAGCGCCCCGCCGATGAGGTAAAGCGACGCCTGCCGCCCGCCCACGGCATCGCTCAAATAGGCAATGCCGCCGGCCAACAGCAATAGCGCCACGCTAAGCGGCAGAATCTGCGGTTGTCCGGGCGCGAGCCAGGAGATTTGTCTCACCATGGCCGTCATGCCGTCACTATCGGCAATGGGTCGCGCACAAACCAATAAATTTCTGTTGAATTACCAGCGGAGCGCCGGAATTGCGGCGCGCGGGCGCTGCTTCGCTTGGCGGCATATCTCGGCCAGTGCGGCCGGCTCGGGCGAATCAAGGCGTGACACGCCGAGTTGCTCCGCCAGCAAACCGCCGGTCACCAGCAGCGAATCGATGCCGGCTATTTTTGCGCCGGAAATGTCGGTTTCCATCCCGTCGCCCACCGCCAGGACCCGGGCTTTTTGGGCGATGCCGAGCATATCGAGAGACAGGCGGTAGACCAAAGGATGGGGCTTTCCGACATAAGCCGCCGCACCGCCCATTTGTTCATAGCGCGCCGCCAGAGCGCCGGCGCAAAGCTCGCGCGTACCCAGGCGGATCACTTCCCGGTCCGGGTTGACGCAAACCATGGTGAGGCCGCGCGATGCCGCGTCCTGGAGAAGCGCCTCATGCGCTGCAAGATCGGGGCGCGCGTCGCTCAATCCGATCGCGAGCAGGAAATCTGCCTCGGCCACGGTTGCAGAGGGCGCATAGTCGAGGCCGTACAAAAGATCATCGTCGCTCGGCGTCGCCAGCAGAAAATACCGCTTGCCCAACTTGCCGAGCACCGGTTCGCCGCCGGCTTCGAAAGAGAAGCGCGCGGCCTCGCCGGAAGACAGCACCCCGTCATGGAGCGCCCGCGCGATGCCTTTCTCTTCCAGGCTATCGCCGACCTTTGCCGCCCGGCGCGGCGCGTTCGACAGAAATATCACCCGTTTGCCGGCGGCGCGGAGTTGGTGGAGACAATCGACGGCCTCGCCGTAGGCATCGCCGCCCTGATGCACGACGCCCCAGACGTCGAGAATAAAGCCGTCATAGGCGTCGCTGAGTTCGGCGAGGCCGGAAATGATGGGTATGTTCATGTTGCGCACGCTTCTGTCACAGACGCGCGGCTTTGGAAAGCGTTCGATCAGGTCTTGCTTTCGCGCGGCTCGCCGAACAGATAGCCTTGCCCAAAGCGGATATTATAGTCGAGCAGTTCGACCAGTTGGGGCTCGGTTTCGATCTTCTCGACGATCATCGTCACCCGTGAATCGATGAGATCCTCCTGCAGGTAGCGCACTTGCTCCTGTCCGGATTCGCTGCTGGCCAATGCGATGAGACTGGCCGCATCGATCTTGACGTAGTGGAAATTGCGCTTGGCGATTTCCATAAAATTAATGTCAAGCCGCTCGACGCGATCGATTGAAAAGCTGAACCCCAACTTGGCCAGGCGGTCGAGATTATCGGCGAATTCGTTGTAATGGGTTTCCACGTCGATCTGCGAGAACTCGAATATCAGATCGTCCGCCAGTTCCAAATTCTCCGACAGAAACTCGATAAATTGGCCAAAGAATGTTTCGTCGCGCAGCGTATGCGGCGACACGTTGCAGAAGAAGCCGTAGTCGCGGTTGTGCCGCCGCACCCGGCGCAGCAGTTGAACGCAGCGGAACAGAAGATTATTGTCGATGGCGCCGACCAGACCGGCGCGTTCGGCGAGTTCGAGATATTGCTGCGGGCCGATAAAATTTCCGCCATGGTCCTGGATGCGCGAATAGGCTTCGTAATATTCGACACGGCGCGTCGGCAGCGAGACGATCGGCTGCAGGAACAGGCTGACCCGGGCGCGCTCCAGGGCATCGCGCGTTATGGCGAGGATATCCTGCGCTGGATTAAAGAGACGCCGGACCTGACATTGCAAGAGCTGTCACAGCGTTTGCATGAACGCCATGAGGTCGTTGCGCCTATATCCACGATTGATGACTGGCTCCGCTCGCGCAAGATCAGCTTTAAAAAAACCGCACACGCCAGTGAACAGGAACGCGCGGATGTGCGGGTGGCACGGGCGGGCTGGCGCAAACGTCAGGTTTGGCTCCAATCCCATCCCGAGCAGATCAGCAGGATCGTGTTCATTGATGAAACCGGGATCGACACCAAAATGGCCCGCCTGCGAGGGCGTTGTCCCAGAGGCCGGCGGATGGTTGCCGCCATTCCCCACGGTCACTGGAAAACCATGACCTTTATCGCCGGATTGCGCTGTGACGGCCTGACGGCGCCCTGGGTAATCGAGGGCGCAATGGATAGCGATGCGTTCGAGCGGTACATCGAAACGCAACTCGCCCCGACCCTTCAAAAAGGCGGCGTCGTCGTGCTTGACAATCTGCCGGCACACAAACGCGACGAAGCCAGGCGGGCCGTTGAGAGGCGTGGCGCCTGGCTCTTGTTCCTGCCGCCCTACTCGCCCGACTTCAATCCGATCAAACTCGCATTCTTAAAGTTCAAAGCCCACATGAAGCGCCTGAAACCGCGCACCGTCGATGACCTGTGGTAAGCGGCCGGCAGGGTCTGTGGTCTCTACAAACCGGAGGAATGCATGAACTTCTTCGCTGCCGATGGATATGCGACAGAATAACGCGGAAATGCTCTAGAGCCGCGTCGACAGGACGCCAGCAACACCGAGGGCGAGCGCGATCACGCCCGATGA
>PTKB01000256.1 GCA_002937555.1 Alphaproteobacteria bacterium MarineAlpha10_Bin2
GCATTCTCGGTCGCGCTTCCCGCCCACTTAGCGGAAATCGAAGCGATCGCCAACAATCCCGAGGAACCGACATTCGAAAACACCATTTCAGCGCTCGAACTGGCGGGCGAGCTACTGACCAGGGCGTCGGACATATTCTGGAACTTGGTCGGAGCGAATACGAACGACACGCTGCAGGAATTAGAACGCAAGCTATCCCCTGAGCTGTCTCGCCACCACTCGGCGATCATGATGAACCGCTCCTTGTTTGGCCGCATCGATGCGCTCTATCGAAATCGTGAGAGCCTCGGCCTCGACGCTGAAGCCAGCCGTGTATTGGAGCTGAAGTGGAAGTCATTCGTACGGTCGGGCGCAAAACTCAATGAATCCGACCAGACGCAGCTCGCGGCAATCAACGAGCGCCTTGCGACGCTTGGCACTGCATTTTCGCAGAATGTGCTGGCCGACGAACGCGACTATGCTCTGGTGCTCGAAACCAATGAAGATCTGGCAGGGCTGCCCTGATCTGATAAAGGCTGGAACGCCCCGCAAGATGAACAGGTCGCTCAGCGCATCTATGACATCTATCGAGTTGAGCTTGCGCCTTACCCGGATCGCTTTCTCGGCCGGATCCTTCCTGGTCATCGATTTCTGCCTCAGCTTCGTTCCCTTCGGTCACTACGATGAGCCTGAAATCCTCCTTTATGAAAACTCCTCAATGTGTCCCATGGGCGCCGACGTCAGACATGTCTCGCAGACCGCGATGTTCGCTACGATACATGTCAATGATTCGGTCGCGGCGGTTAACAGCCATATCTTCCTCTTACGGGCCTTGGGCCTCGTTGTGACACGATTGGCCGGGATCCCCCTACGAACCCCGAGAATGGGCGCGATGATGATACGATTTTGGCCGACATAAAACAGCGCCGGCGGTGGGTTATTTCTTGATCCGCGGCGGGTCGATGACTCGGGGCGCATCTTTCTTGACGTAGATACGGTAGCCCTTGCGGACCTCGACATTGCGCAGGGTGACTTCCAGCACGGTGAGGTCGAACGGATCGGGATCGAGCGGTTCGGCATATTTGGCGCCGTGGCTGTGCAGCATTTCCAACTTGTTGGGGAGGAGCTTGTCCTCAACTCCGGCGGCGCGATCCAGCATGCTCTTGAACTCGACATACGCCGCCAGCTTGACGATGCCTCAAACCGCCGTATAACCGCCGTCGATGGCGAGCTCGCTGCCGGTGATGAACTTGCTTTCGTCGGAAGCGAGGTAAAGCACGCCGGCAGCGATTTCCTCCGGCTCACCGACGCGCCCGATGGGATGCAATTTTCCCAGCTCCGCAAGGCCTTTTGCGATATCGCCATAGTCGCGCCGACAGGTATCCTCCATCATCGCCGTATGGATATAGCCGGGGTGAATAGAATTGACGCGGATGCCACTGCCGTCGCGCCCGCATTCAAGCGCCACTGCCTTGGTAAATAGCCGCACCGCGCCCTTGGAGGCGCAATAGGCGGAAAGCTTCTCCAGACCCGTCAGGCCGAGGATCGAGGAGATGTTGATGATGGAGCCCCCGCCGGCGCGGCGCATCGCCGGAACGGCGTGTTTCGTGCCGAGAAAAACGCCGTCGATATTGACCGCCATCACGGCGCGCCAATCCTCGAAGGACATTTTGTCGACGCTCTCGACGATGGCGATGCCGGCATTGTTGACGAGAATATCGAGGCCGCCGAACTCGGATTCCACAACATCGATTGCGGCCCGCCAAGCCGTCTCCTCGGTCACATCAAGGGATACGAACAACGCATCGCCGTCGGCCTCCCGGATCGCCTTTACAACTTCTGCGCCCCGCGTCTCGTCAATATCGGCCACGGCCACCTGCGCGCCCTCCGCCGCCAGTCGCGCGGCGATCGATTGACCGATTCCCGTCGCCGCGCCACTCACCAAGGCCGTCTTGCCCGCCACCCGTCCTGTCACGTTATCGCCCTCCCGCAATCATGTTAGATTTCGACCATGCCTTTGCCCATCGTCGAATCTTGGTTCGAGACCCGCACTTATGGTGGCGATATTACACTGATCTTTGAGCCTCATGTCATTCCCAATATACGCTGCAATATGTGGCATGTGCGCGGCCGCGATCGCGACCTGCTGTTGGATTCCGGCATGGGCGTGGTCAGCCTCAAGCGCCACGTAGCGCTGGTGACGGATGAGCAGCATGGCGGTTAAAATCTGATCCTTGTAACCAAAATTATATCCTCTAACTCATTAGGTTAGATCGTTTTGTCTTTCCCGAAGGAACAAAAATTTCTCAGTAAGACTGAAATAATTTCCGCATTAATTGCCACTTTTTTATTGCTAGGGGCATTCCGTTCCCGGGGGGATCCGTAACACAGCGCTTTGGCGGCAGCGATGTGATGCACCGCATCTCCTATGACGGCGCGGGCGGGAACGGCGAGCTGCAGCGCTCCGTCACCGCCGCGATCAACCGTGAAATCATGGAATTTTGCAGCGCGCTTGAGTTCTCGCGCCATGAGATATACGAGATCGTCGTTGCCGCCAATACGACAATGCGTGACATCCTGTTCAAGTTCGATGTCCAAACGATTGGGCAAAAACTATACAAATCACTTGTCGAACATGAATTTACAGCTGGAAAGCGACGCGGTACGGCGTTAATGGAGCGTGCGCGCAAGCTCGGCTTCCTGGCCGTTCGTATCTGTATCGTCCCACATGCACTCGACCGTCGCGGTCCAAGAGCCGTGGCCTGTTTTGAAAGAGCGATAAGAATCGCCCATGCTTGTGTCATCGATAGTGTCCATAGTTTCGGTGACGCCGAATTGATCTGCCCCATTTGAGTGGTCCAGTTTGAATGTTAGTGCATGGCCGGCTTTTGGTACATCGGGACGACGGTTTCCGGGGCCGGTGGGCGGTAGCC
>PTKB01000257.1 GCA_002937555.1 Alphaproteobacteria bacterium MarineAlpha10_Bin2
CGGTAGGTGCGCTTGGGATCGGCATTGGAGAGCACCTTGTGGGCGCGGATTTCCTCGCCGGATTCGAGGCGCACGCCCACCGCCGCCCCGCCCTCGACCAGCACCCGGGCGACCGGCGCGTCGCAGCGGATTTCGCAGCCCTGTTCCAACACCGCCTCGGCCATGGTTTCAGTAATCCGGCCCATGCCGCCTTCGACGACGTAATAGCCATGGCTGCCGGCGGCGCCGAATTGGAAGAACGTCTCGGCCCAGGCGCTTCCCGGCGCGTGCGGATCGGCCATGTCCTGGACATAGACCATCATCGCGCGCACTCGCTCATCGTCGAAATATTCCGCCGTCAGATCCCATAACGAGCTGGTGAGAAATTTCTCCAGCACGTCGGCATGGCCATTCGCTTCGGCGCGGGCGCGGAGTTCCGGCAATCCCGGTGGATCGTCGGTGATCATGGTTGGCTGGACGAGTCCGATCATCTTCGACCACAGCGCAAGCCAATCCGGGTAACGCTCGGCGTCGCGCGCATTGAGCCCGGCGATCGAAGCCATCGAGCGTTCCATCTCGTAATGCAGAAAGGCATGGCTGCCGTCTTCATAGGGAAAGAACACCGGCGGATCGATCAGCGACATCTTGAGGCCGCGCGCATCGAGCGCCATGTCATCGCGCACCTTCTGCTCAAGCTTCCACATCACATAGGCGCAGGTCGAAATGCGGTAGCCGTCGAAAAACTCCTCCGTCGCGCAGGCGCCGCCGACAAACCCACGGCGCTCGCACAGCAACACCTTGCGCCCGGCCCGGGCAAGATAGAAGCCGGCAACCAAGCCGTTATGGCCGGCGCCGACGATGATCGCGTCATACATGTTGTCAGCCATCGCCGCGATCATTTTGCGCCGAGCGGTCGACCAGATCGCCGTCCTCGTTGACGTAGAGCCCGAGTTCCTCTGCCCGCGCGTTGATCGCCGGCGACCAAGTTGCCTTGCCGGGATCGGTGCCGCCGAGAATGGCGAGGATATGCGCCGGTTCGCTGCCGGCGTTGCGAAGCCCGCGCATCACGCCGGGCGGCACGGAAAATACATCGAACGGCTCGAGGATCACTTCCTCTTCGCCCTCCGCCCCCAAGGTGACTGCCCAGCGCCCGGAAAGCGCAACGAAGCACTCGATGGTTTCGTGATCGTGTTGCGACGATCCCTTGCCGGGATCGGCCTTCATCATTGTGAGGTTGAAATCCCGGTTGTCGGCGATCATCGGTTCGAGCCGGGCATCCTCGGTCACGCCGCGCCCGATGATGTTGTAGATTTCTCGCTGGTATTCCGGAATGCGTGTGTCGATAAACGCCTCGGAGCTGGACGTCATATCTTGGAAGCGCGCGACGCGCGCGTTGAGGGACGCCATGTCGATTTTGCTCATATTGAATCATCTCCTCCCGCCGTTTCGGGTTCGCCGCTGCCGGCCCGCGCGGCGCTGAAAACTACCACGTCATGCGAATTTACACAGCGCGCATCGGCGCCGTTGACGCACCTCGGTCCAATGATCGAGGATGCCGTCATGGCCGATCCAATAGTGGCTCAAAAGGAGCCGATCGAAATCGAGCTTGCGGAAGGCAAGCGCTATGTCTGGTGCCGCTGCGGGCGCAGCGGGCGGCAACCGTTCTGCGACCGCTCCCATCTCGGCAGCGGTTTCACGCCGATCGTGTTCCGCGCCAAGCGCAGCCGGCGCTATTCGCTGTGCTGCTGCAAGCGCACCAAAAATCCACCCTATTGCGACGGCAGCCACGAGGCGCTGTGACGGAACGCGGGCGCCGCCCGCCGCCTAGCGTTTGCGCCAGTCGCCGCTCTTCTCCAGCGCGTCGGCGGCACGCAGCACGGTAAGGTCGTCGAACTGACGGCCGATCAGCATCAGGCCGATCGGCAAGCCGTCTTCCATGGCGCATGGCACGCTGATCGCCGGATGGCCGCTGAGGCTAAATGGGCCGGTGTTGGCAATCATGTTCAGCGACGCCTCCATGTCCTTTTCGATCGGGCTGTCTGTCGGGATGATTGCCGGCGTTTGGAACGGGATCGTCGGCATGGCGATCACGTCGCATTCCTGCAACACCCGATCGTAATCGGCGTTCAGCAAATAGCGCTGGTTTTGCGCTTTGGCGTAATAGCGGCCGTGATAATAGCGGTGCATATATTCGCCGAGGAGCAACACAAACTTGGCCTGGACCGGCAGGTCGTTGGCGCGTGAATCGAAGCCCCGGCCCATCGCTTCCCTGAGCCGCGTGTTGTAGAAGCCGTTCCAGTTGGTGCCCTGGTTATAGCCTTTGATCATGAACTCGGCGGAGCCTTCCAAGCCGATTGCGTTCCACAGATGCGGGCCGACCTTGTGCATCGGCGCCGACACTTGCTTGATCTTGGCGCCCTTGGCTTCGAGCGCCTTGAGGGCGGCCTTGCATTTTCTATCGACCACCTTGTCGCTCGCCGGGAAGCCGAGATCGGGCCAGGCTTTTTGGCCAAAGCCTTCCTTGAGCAGACCTATTTTTAGGCCCTTCGCGCCCTTGCCGATCGCCGGCATATAGTCCTGAACATAATCATCGGGGATCACGCCGCGCTGACGCGGGTCCATCGGATCCGGCCCGGCAATGGCCGAGAGCAGGCGCGCCGTGTTCTCCACCGTGTCGCACATCGGCCCCAGGGTATCCAAAGTCATCTCGATCATCACCGCACCGGTATAGGGCACCAAGCCGAAGCTCGGCTTCAACCCGACCACACCGCAGCGCGACGCCGGCAGGCGCACCGAGCCGGCCTGATCGCCGCCGATCGCCATCTTGACGTCGCCCGCGCCGACCACTGCGCCGCTGCCGCCCGACGAGCCGCCCGGCGAATGGGTCGGCTTGTGCGGGTTGCGGATCGGCCCGAGCGCGCTGGT
>PTKB01000258.1 GCA_002937555.1 Alphaproteobacteria bacterium MarineAlpha10_Bin2
TCTGGAATGTCGGCGAAGCCCGCTTCATCGAGCGCGCGGAATTGTTCGCCGCGCTCGCACCTGCTGATTTCATCCTGCTCGGCGAAACCCACGACAATCCCGATCATCATTTGCTTCAGGCCGAAATCGTCACGGCCTTGGCGAAAGCGGGCCGCCGCCCGACGCTGGCGTTCGAAATGTTCGACATGTCGCAATCGCCTGCACTCGAGGAACATCTGGCGCAATCGCCGATGGATGCGGCTGGTATCGGCGAGGCCGTCGGCTGGCAAAAGGCCGGCTGGCCCGATTGGGCGCTCTACCTGCCGGTGGCCGAAGCCGGATTGCTGGCCGGCCTCGACCTCCATGCCGCGAATATGAGTCGCAGCGATGCCCGCGTCCTGGCGCAATCCGGCCTCGCGGGCGCGGCGCCGGAGCGCGTTCAGCGCCTGCATCTGGACCGCCCGTTGCCGGCGGCGGCCGCGAATAACTTGAATCAGGAGATCGACGCCGCCCATTGCGGCTATGCGCCCAAGGAAATGATCGAGGCCATGGCCTTCGCTCAGTTCGCCCGCGATGCGCATATGGCGCGCGAAATGCAGACCAACGGCGAATCCGACGGCGCGATTCTGATCGCCGGCGCCGGCCACGCGCGTGGCGACCGCGCCGTCCCGTTCCATCTCCGCCGTATGGCGCCCGGCCGCGCTATCGTCAGCCTGGCTTTCCTTGAAGTGAGCGAAGGCGAAAACGCCGCCTCCGCCTATGCCGCGCCCTTCGGCAGCGAGGTGCTGCCGTTCGACTATGTTTGGTTTACGCCGCGCGTCGATATCCGCGATGCCTGCGAGCGCTTCGAGGAACAGCTCAAGAAAATGCGCGGGGAATAGACCCGGGCCGATTATACTGCTCAGCCTGCACGGCATATGTCGGGAGGCAAGCCATGTCCGGATGGGAGCCAGGTCCCAACCCGTTCCCCGAAGAGAAAATCGAGAGGATTACCGATCTCACCTATGTCGGTGAATTGAATTTCGTGCGCCACGCCAAAGTGCATCTCGACAAGCCGCCCAAATCGCTGTGGCAATTGACAGGTGATTTCAGCGCCACGATGACGGTTCATCCCAAGACGGGCGCCGCCTACGCCCTGACCATCACCGCGCCGCGCGGGCTTTATACGGACTTGTCCTCGGTGCCGAAAGCGCTTTGGTTCGTCGTCGGGCCGATCGGCAATCAATTAGAAAACAGCATCCTGCACGACTATCTCTACATGGCTTGGACGGACCACCGCGACACCGCCCAGCGCGAGGATTGGAGATTCGCTGACAAGATGTTTCGCGTTGGCCTTAAGAAGTCGGGCGTCGGCTGGCTGCAGCGCAGCCTGATGTTTGTTGCGGTGCATTCCTGCATCGGCTGGGGCGTGTTCCGCACCAAACCATATAGCCTCGAGCAACGCATGAACGACTGGCTGCCGCATCTCGATCCCGGCCACGACCGGGGGAGTTGAGCGCCGCGCTAAACCGGTGCGGCCCGCGCCGCACGATAGGCACTCAGCGTATGCAGCGCGAGGCCGGCGAACATCAGCGCCGTGGCGCCCCCTATGTAGGCGCTGTGCGCCTCGCCGAAAAACAGCAGCCCCCAGCCGAAGCCGGCAAGGACTGCGATATAATTATGCTGGGTGGCGAACACCGGCCCGGCGAGGCGCACCATTTCGAGAAAAATATAAAAGATTACCGCGCTCAAGAGGGAGGCGTAAAGCAGCGTGAGGTCGCCCTCCAAGGAGGGGCCGGGGAACACGTAGAACTGGCCGGTGCCGAACATCACCGGCACCAGCAGCAGCGCCGAGCCCAACAGCAATCCGCAGGCCAGTGTCGCCGACGGCGCTTCCGGCGGGCGGAATTTTCCGGCGAATACCGTGACCAGCGAGAAACTCGCCGGCGCCAGCAATGCCAGCAGCACCCAACCGGCGGCTTCGGTGTCGGGCAGGCTGGCCTCGGGCACGATCACCAGCAACACGCCGCCCAAGCCCATCAGCAGCGCCAGCACGCTGAGCGCGCGGAAGCGTTCCATGCGGAAAAGGAGCGCGAAGAGATAGGTGAAGAGCGGCACCAGCACCAGGATCATGGTCATGATCGCCGCCGGCAGATTGGGCGCGACGTAAGTCAAGAGCGTGATCGGCCCGGCGATGGCGAGCCCGCCCCAGACCAGGTAGGTGCGTAAATGCAGCCAGCTCAGCTTCGGCCAAGCGCCGCGCCCCATCAAGAGGCACGGCAGGAGCAGCATCAGCCCGCCGCCCAGGGAATGCCAGAACACATAGGCGACATAGGGCAGGCCGGCCTCGGCGGCCATTTTATTGATCGAGAACAGCAGGCTATAGCTGATGCCCACTGTAAACAGCATGGCGAGATGGAGGAAGCGGGCGGAATTCATTTATCGCCCGCCTGGAGGCAGCCTGAAGTTATTTCTTCTTCCCCGCGGCCTGACGCGATGCCGCAGCAACGGCGCCGCGCGACCAGGCGAGTATTTTCTCGCCGTCCTGATGATCCACCGCTTGAACTTCGTAATAAGGCATCTTGCCTGCCTTCGGCATACCAGCCGCTTCGAATGCGGGCAGATTTTCCTTGTCTGCCTTCAAGGCGACAACGCCCTTGGATGAAATCTTGGCAAACATCTGGTCGTCGAGAAAGACGCCATAGCCGCCGAACAGTTCCAGCAGCGGGTCAGGCGTGTTCTCCCGGCTCAAGATGATCCACAAATCGATGCCGTGCTTGCGCATGAGCGGCAACAGGTGCCGGCGCATCTTGTCTGCCTTCAGCGTCCACTCGCGCTCGGTGCGCTCGCGAACGAGCTCCGGCGTGATCTGCGCGAATACGGGGCCGGTAGTCGCAGCCAGCAGACAGACGAGGCCCAGACGACGGCCGAGCCGCAGGGGTG
>PTKB01000259.1 GCA_002937555.1 Alphaproteobacteria bacterium MarineAlpha10_Bin2
GGAGAAAGCGAGTGATCCCGCTATCGCCAAAGCGCCCAACAGGCGTTTCAGTTTGAGTTGTTTCATTGGAATCTCCCTTTTTCGGTTTGCTTCTCGTGGCGCGCCACAGAATTTAACGCGGGTCGTATGCTACATGTCTCTGCCGATTCCGATCACTCGGAATAGAAAACCGGCGGCCGATTTTCTTTCCACGGTTTGGCCTCTTCCAACTGCGCCGCCAAGCGAATCAGTGTCGCCTCATCGTTCAGGCTTGCCGCAAATTGCATGCCGATGGGCAGACCGTCCGGCGACCAATGCAGCGGCAGGGATATGGCAGGCTGTCCGGTCGAATTGAACAGCGGCGTAAACGGAACCCAGTCAAACACGCGGCGCGTCCATTCCCTGGCGTCGACACCGGCTTCGTTTTGATCGAGCGTCCCCAAAATCAGGGGCGGCTGGGCGATGGTGGGGGTGAGGAACAAATCATTTTTCTCGAACAGCACGCCAGATTGCCGGCTGACCGTGTTGATATTGGCAAGCGCATCATGCATCTGCATCGCGGTGAGGCTTTTGCCATGGTTATAGAGTTCGACGGTAACGCGCTCCATATTGTCATAAGATGGCGTGCGTTTGACCGCGTTGGCCAGAAAGTCGATTGCCCAGGCGAGATAAGCGGTCCACAGGACGATGAGCGCTTCAAAAAAGTGCGACCAATCGATTTCGATCTGGTCTTCAACCAATTCGTGGCCGAGGGATTCCATCAGTTTGACGGTTTCGTGCAGTCCCGTGACCACATCCGGATGCACCTCCACGCCTGAGATCGCTTTGTCGGACCAGGCAATGCGGAGTTTTCCCGGCGCCTGTGTCAGCTCCTCCATATAGGGGCGCTCGGGCGGCGTGATGAGGTCGGGTGGGCCGACATCCGTGCCCTGCACGGCATCCAGTATGGCGGCCGTGTCGCGCACGCTCCGGCTGACCACAAGCTCGCCAGCCAAGCCGTTCAGCCAGTCACCGAACGTGGGGCCCGTGGGGACGCGGTTGCGCGTCGGTTTGAGGCCGACAAGGCCGCAACAGGAGGCAGGAATGCGGATCGAACCGCCGCCGTCATTGGCATGGGCCACAGGAACCGCGCCGCCGGCAACCATGGATGCCGAGCCACCGCTCGAGCCGCCCGGGCTGCGGCGCACATCCCACGGATTGTGTGTCGGTTCGTAAAATATTGATTCCGTGCTTGGGTTGAAACCGAATTCCGGCGTCGCCGTCATCGCAGCTGTAACCAGACCGGCGGCACGAAAGCGTGTCGCCAGTTCGGTGTCTTCTGCGGCCACAAGATCTTCCGTCAGCTTACTGCCGCAACGCGACGGCGAGCCCTTCATTTGAATGCCGAGTTCTTTGACGAGAAAGGGAACGCCCTTGAATGGCCCATCCGGCAGGCCGGCAGCAATTTCGGCCTCCGCCAAATCCGGTATACGCGACACCACGCCATTCAATTCAGGATTAATAGCGTCGATGGCGGCGTAGGCATCTTCCAACAGCTCTCTCGCCGTCACATCGCCATTGCGCACCAACTCGGCCAAGCCCAGGCCGTCATATTCCGCATAATTGCTCACATTCGGCATCGCTATCTCCCGTAATGAATTCTAACGCCCTCTATCGGCCTTCCCTCCGTTCGGTCAACTTTGCGGTGTGCGCGGATGTCGAACAACCTCCCCAATAGGGGGGTGGCGCAAGTACTACAACAAACCGAGTTTGGCGGCCTGGGAAATGGCATGGCCGCGATTTCGCGCGCCCAGTTTGTTGTAAGCGTTTTTGACGTGATATTTGATCGTTTCCGGCGAACGCTTCAGGATCATTGCGATTTCGGGAACCGTCTTGCCGTATGCCACCCATCTGATGACTTCGGATTCACGCGCCGATAATTTGCCGCCGTGATTTTCGCCATGCTCGGATGTGTAAAGGTCGTAGTATTTATTCTGAAAACGGTGAGCGGTAACGAACACCAATTCCGAGGCCTGCCGGAACAAAACCGGCCAATCGGCTTCCGAAGAAGAGCAAATCGCGCTCACCGCTGAGAAGCCGCCGCCGTGATGATGGATGGGAACCGTGATGCCCTGGTTCATGCCGATGTCTTCCAGGTACCGGCAAGCCTCCTGCTGAACGGCGCAAAGCTTGCTTTCCGCTCTGACTTTTTGCCAATCGACGACATAGCTGGTGTTGAAACAGGCGTGATAATAGGGATCCATGCGGCAATAGCGATGCCATAGACGGTCCCAATTTTTCGGAAAATTGCGAATGGTCAGGGGCAGCGGATTAAACGCACCGTCCGGCTGGCGCGGGGTTTCAATATGGGTATAGAGGGTCTGCGGAAAGCCCAAAGAGCACATCTGCTCGGCCAGAGCATCCATCGCCTCGCCAAAGCGCCGGATTCCGTCGGCTTGAAATTCACCGCTCTTTGCGGCACCCACCATGGATAGACCCCAATGCCGTTCCCGCGTATGCCAATCCGGGCCATATTCCGAGCCCGTTACAGGAATTATTTCAACAGTGGGGCCAACCTTTGTCAACGGGGCTCCTCTTTCGGCGATGCCAAACTCTCCGAGGGTATTTCGGCCGTTCGCTGCAAAGAAGCCAGAGTAGCATTATCAATAATTGAGGTTGGTTCGAATAAATCGCACGGACGACGCAAAAATACGATGCGGACCGCGACGTATCTTGCTGAATTATTCACTTTCACGTCCGATTCGGGTCAAAAAGAGACTAAACCACGACACCAAAATTACGTCTTGTGTGGATGGCTCTTGCATTGCAAGGGCTTTTTGACGGCATAGCGGCCGAGTCAGGTACAGTCTTGTGTCCGGCCTGTTGACGCGGTGTTTTTATACCGCTGGCCCTGATGGT
>PTKB01000026.1 GCA_002937555.1 Alphaproteobacteria bacterium MarineAlpha10_Bin2
GCGCCGCCGACTGCCACTTCGACCTGCTGGGCAAAGCTTTGCCGCTCCGCCGCCGGCGCGTTGGCGATCATGTTGAGAACCACCGGCGCGCCGGCCATATGGGTAACGCCTTCCTCGGCAATCAGACGGAATATCCGCGCTGACTCGACACGGCGCAGACAAATATGGGTGCCGGCCATCGCTGTCACTGCCCAGGTATAGGTCCAACCGTTGCAATGGAACATCGGCAGCGTCCACAGATAAACGCTCTTCGAAGTCAGCGCTGCGGCGATGGCGTTCGACAGCGCGTTCAGATAGGCGCCGCGGTGATGATAGACGACACCCTTGGGGGCGCCGCCGGTGGTGCCGGAGGTATAGCTCAGCGTGATCGCTTGCCACTCGTCTTCGGGTCGGCGCCAGTCATGATCATGTGCACCGCCGGCAATGAATTGCTCAAAACTTTCGTCGCCGAAGCCGCTGTCGCCCGATTCCGCTTCCGGGTCGTCCACGATAACGACATAAGGCCGCACGCCGGAAAGCTCCATCGCCTGTTGCAGAAGGGTCGCGAATTCCCGGTCGACAAGGACAAGCTTGCTTTCAGCGTGCTGCAACAATCGGCCGATCAGCGGCGCATCGAGGCGAATATTAAGGGCGTTCAGCACCGCACCCGACATCGGCACGCCGAAATGTGCTTCCAGGGTTTCGGGAATGTTGGGCGCGAAGAGAGAGACGGTATCTCCCGTCCCGATACCCCGCCCGGCGAGCGCTCCGGCCAGGCGGCGGCAGCGCGCATAGGTCTCGCCATAGCTTTGCCGCCGGGCGCCATGGACGATGGCGGTGCGCTCCGGATGTACGCGTGCCGCGCGGGAGAGAAAATCCAGCGGTGTCAGCGCCACATAATTCGCCGGGTTGCGGTCGAGATCTATGTCGTAGCGGTTCTTCCGGTCCAAGCGCTCCCCTCCCACTCAACCCGTCCACACACAGCCGTTGTACGATGGACTCATATCGCGCGGCGAGGGGGTGTCTTAGCTCGCCGCCGTTGTCGGACTGATCATTTTCCCGATCGCCGTGACTTTCGTCGCCGGGAAACCGCTCAACTCGGCATGGCGATGAATAATGTCCTCGTCGACCGCGTAATAGACGCAGAATGTCTTGTCGTCGGCGACGTAGGATTCAACCCATTGGATGCCGGATCCGAGCTGGACCAGGACTTCATTGGATTTCTCTGCGGCGGCGCGAAGCTGATCGCGCTCGAGACTGCCAATTTCGGGAATATCGCGTTCGATGATGAATTTACGCATGGCTACTCTCCTGTGACTCGTTGTTTCGCCCGTAACGCCATCGTTAAAGCCTTGTTAGGAATTTGCTCATAATGTGAATGTTCCACAATAGAAATCTTAGGATTGCTCGATGGCGCACTCAGCCCGTGTCCTGGTCGCGAACGGTAACCTACAGACACTAAATCGCGTCAGCGATAGCATGCGCCGGCTTGGTTTCGTAAATCTGCTCGAAACCGACGCCGCTAAGGCGGTCGGCCGGGCCCAGGCGGAGCGCCCGGAAGTCATCCTTGTCGGCCTCGAGTTCAGCGGCCGCAATAGTGCCAGTATCATCTCCGACCTTAAGACCGAGGTCGCCACCCGCGATATCCCAATTTTTCTGATCTGCGGAGAGAATGAATCCCCGCCTTGGTCGGAGAGCTGGGTCACGCGGTTCGACGGCGTCATTCACTGGCCTTTCGGAGACGAGCAAATTCAGGCGCTGATGCGCGCTGGTCTCAGGCTCGGCACGATGCGGGCGGAGCTCAACAGGCGCAGCGAAACCTTACGGCGTTTCGGCCAAGAGAGCGGCGAAAAGTGGCGCGCCGAAACCGCCGAAGGGCATCCGCGTATCCTCTTGGCGCGCGGAGAAAACGGCTGCGGCGACGCGACCGAGGAAGCTCTAAAAGGTTTTGCTTTGTTGGAAACGGAAAGCCTGGGGAGCAATATTCTCGATAGCTTGAACGATTCCGACTCCGAACTGGTGGTGATTGCGGCAAATGGCGATTTGGCGGCCGCCCTCGATGTTTGTGACGATATTCGCCGCAATCCGGCGTTGTTCCACATGCCGATTCTGGTGATTTGCAACGTCAATCCTGATCACATCGTTGAAGCCTATCGCCATGGTGCCACCGCCGCCTATTCCATACCCTTCGATGGCGATGAAATTCGCGCGCGCGTGACCATGGGCGTCAAATCGCACCGTTTGCACGGCTATATGTTGAATGCCTATCGCATCAGCGGGCATCAGGCGGTCAGCGACAGCGCAACCGGCCTCTACAGTACCGAGTTTTTTCGCCAGCATCTGCAGACCCTGGTCGACGATGCATTCCGCTGGGACAAAAATCTTTCCTTAAATGCCGTCTCCGTGCCGGAAATCGATCAAATTCGAAACGAATTTGGCGATACCGCGGCGAACCATCTGGCCAAACAATTGAGCGGTATGATTTCGCGCTTGGTGCGCGGCGAAGATCTCTGTTCGCGTCTCGACGACACCACATTCTGCATCGCTTTGCCCGAAAGCCTGTTGGAAGCGACCAGTCCGACCATGCAGCGCATGACCGGTGTCCTGCGATTCACCGAATTTTCTCTGCTCGAGGTCGCCAAACCGCTGATTGTGCATCCGAGAATCGGCAGCGTCGAGTTCAAGCCCGGCGATACGGTGGATGATTTGATCGATCGCGCGACGTCCGCGGCGCTGGCGAGGAACGCCGCGTAATCCTCATTATTGCGCTGCCGATGTGAGTCGCCCGAGGCGACATCACGGGCTATACTCTCGATCATGAAAGTCGTGATCGTCTCAGACACGATCTGCCCCTGGTGTTATGTCGGCAAGCGGCGCTTCGAGCGGGCGCTCGCGGACCGCACCGAGGTCAAGCCCGATATCGAGTGGCGGCCGTTCCAGCTCAATCCGGAAATGCCGGCGGAAGGCCTCGACCGCAAAGTCTATATACGCGCCAAATTCGGCAGTGACGAGCGTGCCGGAGAAATTTATACCGCTATCCGGGATGCTGGTGACGGAGAGAAAATTCCGTTCGCATTCGATTCCATCAGCCGCGTGCCCAACACCATCGCATCGCACCGGTTGATCAGCTGGTCATTGCCGTCCGGCCGCCAGGACGGCGTGGTCGAAGGATTGTTCCGCAGCTATTTCCTGGACGGCAAGGATATCGGCGAAATCGATGTTCTGACCGACGTCGCGGCGGCGGCTGGACTGGACGCGGCCGAGGCCAGGGCCTACCTCTCCGGCGAAGAAGGCGCCGAGCAAGCCCGGGCCGAATCGCTTGAATCGCATCGCTTGGGCATCTCCGGTGTGCCTTGTTTTATTTTCGATGGCAAATACGCCGTCTCGGGCGCCCAGGAACCGGAAGTGTTTTCACAAGTGTTTGACCTCGCCTTGCAACCCGACGACGCGGAAAAGGCAACAGCCCTCTAAACTTTGTTAGCGGTCTATGTCAGGGGGCTGTAGCGGGGCCTCCGAGCCGTCACCCGAGTCACCGCTATCGCCGTCAAAAATCGAGAACAGATTACGCAGGAAGCCCGGCGCCAGAACCGCCAACGGATTGACGGTGATTTTTGGCTCTTCCGTGGTGCCGGTCACCGAATAGGTGGCGGCAAAAATTCCCTCGCCCTCTCCGCCCACCAGCAGATCGCCGATCAGCGGAATGTTCCCCAACAGGCTGTTGATGGCATAAATCGGCACGATGGTGCCGCGCACATCGACTTGGTCATTGTCGAGATTGATTTTGCCCGACGCGTTGACACCGATCGAAATGCCGGCCGTCTGGGCATTTTCTATCGTGACGACGCCGTCCTTTAGGACAAACGGCAGACGAAAGTTCGAAAACGTAATGCCGTCGCCCTGTAAGGCTTCGAAAATGCCGGTGAAGGAGGCGATGGCGAGCAGTTGCGCCAATGTCGGCGCGTTGATGACGCGGTAATCTTCGATCGTCACATTGCCGCTTACCGGTGCGCCGGGCTCGTCATCATGCAGCGTGGCATCCAACACCAGACGCCCGCCGACGGCATTGTCATAGATGTTGAATGCGCGGGCGACCGAGCCGGCATCGTCCGAACGTACGACGAGGCGGCGCTTGGCGCCGTCCGGCTCCAGAACCAGACGGATTTCCGAACCGGTCACCAGCGTGCCGGTAAGAAATGCCGATTCCAGCCGCTCGGCGGTATTGATAACCCGCGCCCGGGCGTTGGTAATTTGCTGGTCGGCGCGGGTGATTAGCCGGTCAACATTGGTTACAAGAATGAACGGCGGCAAGTTGCCCTGCTCCGAATCGAGCAACTGCTTGATATAGGGCCTGAGGTCGAGGCTCTTGCCGCCAACATCGAGAAGAATATTGTTGTCGGCGTCGCGGCGGTATTTGACGTTTACGTCATTGTCGCCCAACAGGACATTGCTGAGATAGGCTTCGAGGAGCTTGCCGTTTTCCGGCTCGATCGTGGCGCGCCCTTTGATGCGCAGGTCCTTCGAATTGAATTCGAAATTTGTAATGTCGACATCTTCATTGTCCTGCAGCTGCGCCAACAAAAGTATTGAGGCTTCCTCGCCGACAGCCTTCTGCCAAAACAGTTCGGGAATTTCCATCCGCACCTGACGCGCATCGAGCGCGGCCGTGACATGCTGCGCGCCATCGTTGGAAACCGTATAGGAAAGCCTCACGTCGAATGGCCCTTCGGCGAAGGGCGCCAATGCGAAGCCGAATTCCTTTTGGGCGGCACTATCCAGGATCGCGGAGACATCGTATCTGCTGCGAAACGCTGCCTGCGGCGAGAAATTTTCCTGCCATTTGACCGTCGACGGCATGCCTTCGACCAGTATATCGCCGATGACTTCCATATTGTTTTCGTCCAGCGTCAAGCGAAGACTGCCTTGACTGACGTCTTTGTCGCCGAACAAATCGCGGACCGAAAGGTCGCTGAGGCGCGCCACTGCGGCGAATTTCGCTTCGTCGAGGCGGACGTCGCTACGAAACGGAAGTTGCACACCCATTTCGGCGCTGACATGGCCGGAAAATTGATCGGCGTTGAGGCCGATCGCACTCGGAAACTCGAGTCCGGGGCGGTCCAGAAGACGGATGGCGTTGTCGGCCGGGCCCTCCAAATTGCCGATAATGGTGAGGGTCGCGGAATCGAGCATGATGTCGGTGATCAGGGCAATGGCGCTCGGCGCGTATATGTCTTCGATGGTGCCGTCGCGAAGGTGGAGAGTCATGCTGCTGCCGTCGATGCGCCCGGTGCCGTCGACGCCGTAGGCGTAGGGCTGTCCGGGGAAATAATTGACCGTCGCATCGCGGAATTCATAGGTTACGTTCAGCGCGTCCGGGCGCTGGCCGGTCTCGATCAAGTCCATCTCGCCCGGCGCGACGTTCAGCGCCACACTGAATCTTGAAATCACGCCATCGAGGACGTTGGCCAGGATCCACGGTCTGGCGTTGGCCATGAGGATTTCTGGCCAGTAATTTTCAAGCTCGGCAAACGGCATCTCCCTGAACTCGAAGTCGCCGTGAATTCCGGTTCGATCCGGCATCCCATTTATTTGGCCTTGAAAGCTAATCACCGGGCCGCCGGTATCGACAGTGAGTTCTTCGAGGTAAATCGATTTGAGCTCCGCATCGGCGTCGCCGCGGAGGCGGAGCGAGGCGATGTTCGGCGGCGCTGGGAAAACCTCGGGGAGGTCGAGCGACCCCGGCCCGCCGGTAAGATCGAATTTGACTCGATCCACCAATTTGCCCTGGCGAGTGAGTGTGAATTCCACGTTACCGGAAACGGGAAGACGCAACGCATCCAGCATATCCAATTTGGGCGAAATGCTGGCGAGCCGCGCCGGCACGGTTTCGCCGAACCGGAGCTTCGTCCGTACCCTGCCGCTGGCCCGGTCAAACGTCGTCGCCGCGACAACCTTGAGGGCGACGTCGGCGACCTCGATGTCGGCCAAGAGCTCGCCGTTTATGGCGGTTTCATTGAGGTCGAAAATGAGATCGGCTTCCGGCGCGCGCCAGGAGAGATCCAACAACCTATCGTCGACGCTAAGCGCTGCCGCCAAGATGCTAATCCGTTTCAGTTTGCCGAGTGGATGATCGGTTCCCGGCGCCGCGAGAATATCGGCTACCAACTCGTTGACGGCTTCGTCGGGTTCCTCGAAATCCGAGCCGACGGCAAATTCCAGCCTGCCCTGCGGATTTCGGACAAGATGCACTTCGGGCCGGAGCAATTCGATGCTGGTCGGCGCGATCGTACCCTTCAACAGCGAGAGCGCACTTAATTCGAGCGAAATCTCGGGCACAGAGGCGAGGATTTCGCCGTTGGGTCCAATGGCGTGCGCGTTGGTTACGAGAATGTTGAGCGACCGGTTCCATCCGGCCCAGGTCAGGATTGTATCTTCGAATTCGAAACGGTAACTCAAATCCTCCGCTTCGAACGCTTCTTCGATATAAGGCGAAAGAAAAGCGAGCGAAATGGGGCCGCTCGACAACCGCCAGGAGGCAATGGCGAATATGATCGCCAGGCTGCCAAACACCGCCGCCGCGATGTGGATGATGATTTTTATTGTCTTATGCATAAGCGGCTATCGCCGGCGTATCGCCGAAATCTTGACCCAACCCATGATGTCGCGCAGGTTGCGCCTACACTGATCGCGCACGACGTAAATCAAAGTGCTGTCTGAAACATGCCGAGTCTTTCTTTCATAGCAGATAACGGCGTTCTGCCGAAACCCGCTGAGCCCGAACGCGCCCAGCGAGAACTAGATATGTGGCGTCAAGAAGCGGGCGCAAGGTCCGCCGGAGATGCAGAACTGGCCCAATTCATGACCGATCTTGCGGACCATGATGATGGCCGGGCTTTCTTGCAGGCAATTTTCGGCAACAGCCCCTTTCTCTCGCAAGGGCTGCGCCATGATCCGGCCATTTTGCGCGAGGTGAGCCGGCACGGATTCGACCGAACGTTCGAGGACATGCTGGCGGCGCTGGCGGGCGAGCCATTGTGGCGTCATGGCAAAGTCGAGGTCATGTCCGGCCTTCGCCTGGCCAAGCGCGGTGTCGCCTTGACCATTGCCATGGCCGATATCGCCGGGGCATGGCCGTTGGAAAAAGTCTGCCGCAGCCTGTCTCAATTTGCCGAAATGTCGATTTCCATCGCCTTGAATTTCCTCCTGATGCAGGCCCACAAGTCGGGGCAATTGCAATTGGCCGATCCGGAAAATCCCGAATCCGGCTCAGGCGTCGTCGTTCTCGGCATGGGCAAGCTCGGGGCGCGGGAATTGAACTATTCGAGCGACATCGATTTGCTGGTGCTGTTCGACGGCGAAAAAGTCGATTACCTCGGGGGCGACGGCCCGCAGCAGGGCCTGCACCGCATGGTCCGGGAATTAGTGACTTTGTTGAGCGAACGCAGTGCCGACGGCTACGTGTTTCGCACCGACATGCGCTTGCGCCCGGACCCTGGCGCCACCCCGCTCGCGGTTTCGACCGCCGCGGCGGAACAATATTACGAGAGCTTGGGCCAGAATTGGGAACGCGCGGCGATGATCAAGGCGCGCCCGGTGGCCGGTGATATGGATGTCGGCAACCAATTTCTAAGCCGGCTCGTGCCCTTTGTTTGGCGCAAATATCTCGACTTTGCCGCCATCGAGGATATCCATTCCATCAAGCGCCAAATCAATGCTCATAAGGGACATCATGAAATTGCCGTCGCCGGTCACGATATCAAAGTCGGCCGCGGCGGCATCCGCGAGATCGAATTCTACGCCCAAACGCAGCAATTGATCTGGGGCGGCAAAGAGCCAAGCTTGCGCCTCGGCGCAACCTGCGAAGCGCTCCAAGCCTTGGCCGAGGCCGGCCATGCCGACCCGGGTGTGGTCGAGGAATTGATTGCCGCTTACGGCTATTTGCGCCGCCTCGAACACCGCCTGCAAATGGTTGCCGACGAGCAAACCCATTTGCTGCCCAAGGAGCCTGAAGACCTCGCCGCCATCGCCTGCTTCATGGGGTATGAATCGGCGGACGAGCTCGCGCGCGACGTGAAATTCCAACTCTCCCGGGTCGAAAGCCACTACGCCGACCTGTTCGAAAATTCGCCCGAGCTCGGCGGCTCAGGCGGCAACCTGGTCTTTACCGGAACCGAGGACGATCCCGACACCCTGCAAACTCTGAGCGATCTTGGTTTTGGCGACGGCAAGGCGGTGTCGGCGACTGTGCGCGGCTGGCATCATGGCCGCATCCGGGCAACCCGCAGCACCCGCGCGCGGGAACTGTTGACGGAATTGATGCCGGGATTGCTCGGCGCCCTGTCGCAAACCGTAAGTCCGGATGCGGCGTTCCGGCATTTCGACGAATTTCTCACCAACCTGCCGGCCGGCGTACAGCTGTTTTCGATGTTCTATGCGCGCCCCGGCTTGCTGGATTCACTGGCCGAAATCATGGGCAGCGCACCCAGCCTGGCCGAGCATTTGAGCCGCCACCCCAATCTGCTCGACGGCGTATTGACGGGACAGTTCTACGAGCCCGTCGGCACGGTGTTGGAGCTCTCGGCAAATCTCAGCGAAAGCCTCGATGCGGCAAGCGATTTTCAAGACGTCCTCGACGCCGCGCGGCGCTGGACCCATGACCGCGAATTTCAAATCGGCATGCAGCTGCTGCGCGCCATGATATCGGGCGAGGAAGCCGGCGCGGCGCTGAGCGACGTTGCCGATGCCACCTTGCGCGGTCTGCTGCCGCATGTGGAAGCGGAATTCCAACGCGCCCATGGCGAGATGCCGGGCGGTGAATTCGTCATCGTCGGTTTGGGCAAACTCGGCGGGCGGGAAATGACCTTTTCCTCCGATCTCGACGTGATCTTCATTTATCGCGGCAGTGCGGCGGAACAGACTCAGTCCGAGGGGCCGCGTCCCCTCCCCCTCAGCCAATACTACGGGCGTTTGAGCCAGCGCCTCGTCACCGCCGTGAGCGCCCTCACGCCGGAAGGCAAGCTTTATGAAATCGACGCCCGCCTGCGCCCGTCCGGTCAATCTTCGCCGCTCGCCTCGGAGGCCGGCGGATTCGCCGAATATCAAAACAACTCCGCTTGGAGCTGGGAGCATATGGCGCTGACGCGTGCCCGGGTGATCGCCGGCAGCCCGGCTCTCGGCGAGCATGTCAAAGGCATCATCCGCGCTGTCTTGGCCAAGCCGCGCGCGGATGCGGCGCTGGTCGGCGAAGTGGCGGGCATGCGCGAGCGCATCGACAAGAAGCGACGCACCGAAAATCATTGGAAACTCAAACATGTGCGCGGCGGTTTGCTCGATATCGAATTCATCGCCCAATATCTTCAGTTGCGCGAGGCGTCGAGGCATCCGGAAATTCTGTCTCAGGAGACCGACAAGGTATTCGAACGGCTTTCAACCGCCGGCATTATGGCGGCGGATGATGCGGCGGATTTGGCCGAGGCCGTCCGGCTGATGCGCCGCCTTCAAGCGCTTCTCCGCCTAACCGTTGGCGTCAGCCGCGATGAGGCGCAATATCCGACCGGCGTGCGGCAAGCCCTGGCAAAGGCGGCCGGCGTGGAGAACTTCGATGATGTCAGAGTCCGGCTGATGAAGTCAGAGGAAACGGTGCGCGCCTACTATGCCCGTTACGTGCAACAACCGGCGGACGCCGGTGACGCTGACAAAAGTAAATTTGAAGACGCGAACTTGTGAGCACTGGAATCATCGAGGTGGCGATGCATGTACACGCCGAATTCTAATCTGGCTCCCGCCGCGCGCGCGGTCCTGTGCGCACCTGAACCCCGCGCGAAGGTCGCATACAGCCAATCGGCGGCGGCGCATTGGCGCGCCGGCAAATTATTGCCGCCGGATCCGGCCATCGTTATGCCGGACCGCCCAGCGCGCCCCAAACGGCCGCAATTGATGGCGCCCCGCCTGATGCCGCGCCGCCGTTCCGGCGGTGTAGGCGGCCGGATCGCCCTCCTCCACGCCGTCGCGCATATCGAATTGAACGCCATCGATCTGGCTTGGGATTTGATCGGCCGCTTCGCTGCACAAAATTGGCCGGCGGCATTTTATGATGACTGGGTGGGCGTCGCTGACGATGAAGCGCGCCATTTCACCATGTTGGAAGCACGCCTGAGCGAGCTCGGTGCGGGTTATGGCGACCTCCCGGCGCATGACGGTTTGTGGGAAGCGGCCATGACGACCGCGCATGACCCTCTCGCCCGCCTTGCCGTGGTTCCGATGGTGCTGGAGGCACGCGGCCTCGATGTAACGCCCGCTATGATCGCGCGCTTGCGGCGCGCCGGCGACGACGTTAGCGCGGCTTTGCTCAAGACCATCCTGCGCGAAGAAATCGCTCATGTTGCCGCCGGCCGGCGCTGGTTCGGCCATCTCTGCCGACTGCGTGGCGTGGCCGAGAACGAGACCTGGCGAGCGCTGGTCGCGGCGCATTATCACGGCGTCCCCAAACCGCCCTTCAACGAAGCGGCGCGGCGCGCCGCCGGCATGGCGCCTGAACTCTACGAATTAATCACCTAATCGCTTTCAGCGCTCTCCGCCAATTCATCGCCGAGGACGCCAATACGTTGCGCCAGTGAAGCGGCCATGAATTCGTCGAGGTCGCCATCGAGGACGGCATCCGGGTTGGTGTTTTCGATATTGGTGCGCAAATCCTTCACCAATCGATAGGGCTGCAATACATAGGAGCGGATCTGGTGGCCCCAGCCGATTTCGCTTTTCTGCGCATTCAGCGCCTGTGCTGCTTCCTCGCGGCGCTGCAGTTCGGCCTCGTAGAGGCGCGCCTTCAGCATCGACATCGCGGCGGCGCGGTTGCGGTGCTGAGAGCGCTCGGCCTGGCATTGCACGACGATATTGCTCGGAAGATGGGTGATGCGTACCGCACTGTCGGTGCGGTTGACATGCTGCCCGCCGGCGCCGGAAGCGCGGTAGGTATCGATGCGCAGGTCCTTATCCTCGATCTCGATATCGATGCTGTCATCGATCACCGGAAACACCCAGACCGAGGCGAAACTGGTATGCCGCCGGGCGTTCGAATCGAACGGCGATATCCGTACCAGCCGGTGCACGCCGCTTTCGGTCTTCAGCCAGCCATAGGCCATGGCGCCGGAGATTCTGACGGTGGCGGATTTGATGCCGGCTTCCTCGCCGGCGCTCTCCTCGATCCACTCCACCTTGTGGCCGCCGGCCCCGGCCCAGCGCACATACATGCGCAGCAGCATCTCCGCCCAGTCCTGCGATTCGGTGCCGCCGGCGCCGGCATGTACTTCGAGAAAACAATCATTGCCGTCGGCCTCGCCGGACAACAGGCTTTCCAGCTCGAGTTTCTTGGCGCGCAACTGCAAATCGCCGAGCGCGCCCGCTGCTTCGGCAAAACTGTCCTCGTCCTTTTCTTCCTCGGCAAGCTCCGCCAGGGCCAGCGCATCTTCGAGTTCACGCTCGAGACCGCGGTATCCGGTAATCGCCTGATCAAGGCGGGTGCGCTCCTGCATCAGCGCCTGGGCGGCCTTCTGGTCATTCCAAAGCTCGGGATCCTCGGCGCGCGTGTTCAGCTCTTCCAGGCTTTTAACCGCTTCGTCGAGGTCAAAGATGCCTCCTCAGCAGAACCATGGACTGCTTGATTTTCTCTGCCTGGGATAGGATATCGGCGCGCATGAAAGGCGTCTCTTTTCGTAACTCGGGGCTGTGCCGGCCCAATTGTGCGGACGGTCGTAAGAAGCCCTAGTATAAGCCGCCGGAGCCCTCGGTCAAAATCGGTGTTCCGTCCGGGTTGCTCTGATTGCCGGCCTGGCGGCTTAATGGGCTCGGCTCGGTGCCGATGCGAAACGCCTCCACCAACACGTTCTTGTCGCCTTCGCGCGCCACCATACCGGTTTCGATGTCGATACGGACGAAGCGGATGCCGCGCGGCACACGAAACGGAATGGCCGGAGTCTCCGCCAGCGCTTGGCGCATGAATTCGCGGAAGATCGGCGCCGCGACCTTGCCGCCGGATTCGCGCCGCCCCAGCGTCTTCGGCTGATCGAAACCGACATATACGCCGACCGCCAGATCGGGGGTAAAGCCGACGAACCAGGCGTCGTTGAAATTATTCGTAGTGCCGGTTTTGCCGCCGATCGGTTTGCCGAGTTCCTTGACTGAGCGCCCCGTGCCGCGCAGCACCACGCCTTCCAGCATGGAGACAACCTGATAGGCGCTTGCCGGGTCGGCCACTTGGTCGCGCGTATCGGGCAGCGCCGGCGGCTGCTGCCCGTCCCAGGATATTTCGCTGCAATGTTCGCAGGCGCGGCCGTCTCGGGTATAGATCGTGCGGCCATGGCGGTCCTGAATGCGCTCGACAAAAGCCGGAACGATCTGGCGGCCGCCATTGACCAGCATCGCATAGGCCGAGGTTAATCTGAGAACCGTCGTTTCCCCGGCGCCGAGCGCCATTGACGGCATCAGCGGCAAGTTCGGATGCACATTAAAGCGCTTGGCATAGCTCGCCACGGTCTCCATGCCGATATGCTGGGCGATCCGCACAGTCATCAGGTTGCGCGATTTTTCCAATCCCAAACGTAGCGTGCTGGGGCCGTAAAATTTTTGCGAATAATTCTCCGGTTTCCATTTCCCCTGCCCCTCGCCCTGATCAATAACATAAGGCGCATCGAGCACCACGCTCGCTGGTGTAAAGCCGTTGTCCAGCGCGGCGAGGTACACGAAGGGTTTGAATGCGGAGCCGGGCTGGCGTTCCGCCTGGGTAGCCCGGTTGAACTGGCTGAGAGCAAAATCGTATCCGCCGGAAAGCGCCAGGACACGCCCCGTATGGGGGTCCAATGCGACCAGCGCGCCGCCTGCATCCGGAATCTGCCGGAGCGCAAATCCGGCCGGCGTGTTTTCGCTCGCGGCGACCGCTTCAACATATATGACGTCGCCGGCGGCCAACACTTGGGCCGGATCCTTGACTTTCGGCCCGAGCCGCTGCCCCTTCCGCGTTTCCCGCGCCCATTCCAATTCCGCCACGGAAAGTTCGCCCGCTATGCCATCCTCGAGCAGGAATAGCGCCGCCTTGGGCGTGACCTCCTGCACGAACGCGAGGCGCCATGAAACATGCGGAAGCTTGAGCGCCAAAGCGGTAAACCGCTCCCGCCAATTCTCCGCCTTGGGGCCCACATTGGCGAGCGGTCCGCGCCACCCGTGGCGGCGGTCATAGGCCTGGAGCCCGTCGCGCAGCGCCGTGTCGGCATGGCGTTGCAGGAGCGGATCCAACGTCGTGCGTACCGAAAGCCCGCCGCGATACAGTTCGGTCTCGCCGAATTTATCGAACAGCCAGCGCCGGACTTCCTCGGTGAAATAAGCGGCCGAGACAAATTCTTCCTGATCCCGCTGCGTGGTGCGCAACGGCTCGAGCGCAGCTACCTCGGCTTCGTCGCTGCCAATCTTGCCGTTATCGGCCATTTGCGACAGCACCCAGTCGCGCCGGGACACGGCCGCATCGTATTTCTTCGTCGGATGGTAATTGTTCGGCGCCTTGGGCAAAGCGGCGAGGTACGCGGCCTCGGCAAGGCTCAGTTCATCCAACGATTTGTTGAAGTAATTTAACGCCGCCGCGGCGACGCCGAACGACCGGTAACCGAGATAAATCTCGTTGAGGTAAAGCTCGAGGATGCGGTTCTTGGTGAATGCATCTTCGATACGAATGGCGAGAATGGCTTCCTTGAACTTGCGCTCCATCGAGGTTTCGTTGGTGAGCAAAAAGTTTTTGGCGACTTGCTGGGTGATAGTCGAGGCGCCGACCAGACGCTTGTCGGAGCCGAAATTACTGACATTCTGGATCAGCGCGCCGGCGACGCTGATCGGGTCGAGGCCAAAATGGTCGTAAAAATTCTTGTCCTCCGCCGAGAGGAAGGCATCGACCACGCGCTTGGGCATGGCGCCGATCGGCACGAACACCCGTTTTTCGGTGGCGTATTCGGCCACCAGCCTGCCATCCCCGGCATGCACCCGGGTCATGGTGTCGGGCTCGTACGCCGCCAATTGGCGATGATCCGGCAAGTCCCGCCCATATTGATAAAAAAGATAGACCACGACGGCGACGACGATGACCGCCACCAGCAACAGCCCTGCCAGCGAATAGTATAAATATTTCATGTTTGGCGTCGGTTACCTGTCGACCGATCCATAATGTCGAAATGTGGCGCGATTATGACGCTTGAGAACAGCTCTCATGGCGTGAAAAATAATCCTCAATCGCTTGCGCGACACGGCGCATGAGCGCGTACCGCCCGGCCTCGGACAACAACATCTTACGGTCCTTGTCGTTCGACATATAGCCCATTTCCACCAGCACGGAAGGCACGTTGGGCGCTTTGAGGACGCGAAACCCGGCAAATCGATGGGTACGGCCCAACAACTTGGTCGATTTTTTCAGTTCCGGGATGAGTTCGCCGGCGAATTTTGCCGAGCAGGTCATGGTCGTGCGCTGCACCAAGGAAATCAGAATCCTGCGCACATCTTCTTCATATTCGTCTGAATTACTCACATCGAACAGAGAATCCACTTCATTTTCGCGCGCCGCCAGGGCTTCGGTTTCGGCGTCCGACGCCTTTTCGGACAGAGTGTAGACCGAGGCGCCGCGGACGCTGCGATTCTTATGCTTGTCGGCATGAAGCGAAATGAACAAATCGGCATTGTTATTTTGCGCCACTTCGGTGCGTGCCGAGAGCGTGAGATATTTATCGCCGCGGCGCGACAGAACGACGTTGTAACCGAGTTCGATCAGCATCACTTCGAGGGCGCGCGCCGCGGCCAAGGTGACGTTCTTTTCATAGGTTCCGTTTTTGGCGATCGCCCCCGGGTCGGCGCCGCCATGGCCGGGATCGACAACGATCAGCAAGGGTTTTGTTGATTTCGGCTTCAGGCCTGGGCGCGGCGGCGTGGGCAAGAGAATTATTTTCGACGTGGCTGCCATCGTGAGCGTCTCTGCCGCCGCAGGTTGGGTTCTCGGCTGCTTTGGCGCCGCCTCGACCGAGTTTAATGCCGACGGTCTGAACGAATCATCGGCGACCTGGCCGAGATCGATAACCAGGCGGTAATTATCGGACTTTCCAGGTGGCAAGATGAACGCCTGGTTGATCTTGGCGGGCGCGCGCAAATCGATGACAACTCTTGCGGTATCAGTCTGAAACTGGCCGTAGCGTATCGCGCCGACAAGGCCGCGATTGAGCGTCAGTTGTTTCGATTCAAGCGCCCATTCAGCGCCGACCAAATCGATGACGACCCGGTACGGATTTTCCAGGGTATAAATTCGAAACGCGACATTGTCGCTGAGGTCGAGCACAAACCGCGTGGCGTCCTGATGCAGTCCGGCGCGGGCATCCGTAATCGTCGGCTTCGCGTGCACGGTCTGGCCGAAACCCGCCATGAACAGTGTTAACACGCAAATTAATACCCGGCAGAATCGTATCACGAGGGCGAATCACCTGTTGCTTCATGGGCGCCCATATCTAACATTATCACCGGCTCATTGCGCGCATCAGTGGTTGGCTGCGCGTCACGCGTGTTAAATCATTTGTCGCGTCCCACCGTGCAGAGTATCATAGGCACGCGAACAAAGGATTTGATTATTCACCCGTCCACCGTTGGAGGTGGCAACACAACCCGAATATGTAAATGACGAACTTCCGCGAGTATGTAGGGATGCTCGTCGCAAGGTACTTGGGTTGCAATCAACACATGATGAATTTAATGACACCAGCGAAGCTGCAGCCGGACATGTTCCGGCATCATTTGGCCCCGCACTGTCCGTCATGGCGGGAGCCCCCCCCGCCGCGTTCGACGGAGCGTAGCGCCGGGCAATCAGCTTCCCAAATCCGACAGCGCCGCCGTGCCAGGTTCGCGGCCGAAGCGGTGCCGTCGCGGAGAAAACCGACAAATGGTCAAAAGAATGCTGATCGATGCCAGCCATGCGGAAGAAACCCGCGTGGTCGTGGCGAATGGAACCCGGCTCGAAGAATTTGATTTTGAAACGGCGGCAAAAAAGCAGCTAAAGGGAAATTTCTATCTCGCGAAAGTAATGAGGGTCGAACCCTCGCTACAGGCTGCGTTTGTCGAATATGGCGGGAACCGGCACGGTTTTCTGCCGTTCGGCGAGATCCACCCCGATTACTACCAAATTCCGG
>PTKB01000260.1 GCA_002937555.1 Alphaproteobacteria bacterium MarineAlpha10_Bin2
CGGAGCTGGCCGCACGCCGCGGCGGCCTGCTTCTCTTCGAGCTTGAGCGGCCCGGCGGCAAAGCCGAGAAAGCGCCGCCCGACGGCGATCGCGCCCGAGGAAACGATCATCACTTCGGCGCCATTACGCCGCAATTGGGCGACATCGGCGGCGAGCCCGGCCAAGCGCGCATGGTGGATGGCGCCCGCCGCTTCGTCGACCAGCAGCACCGAGCCCATCTTGATGACCAGGCGTCGCACCGCATTGAGATTCGGCGTCATGAGAGGCCGACCAGTGGGTCGTAAACCCGCTTTTCCTCGGCCTCGCCGGCAGCGGCGGCCTGTTCGGCGGCAGCACGTTTTTTTTCTTCGACCGCGCGCCACAAACCGCGCAACGCTTCTTCGACAGCTTCGCCCGAGGCGGCGGAAATTGCGGCCACCGGCTGCCCCACCGCCGCGGCCAGGGATTTCAGCCGGCGCGCGCGGCGCTTGGCGTCCAGGGCGTCGCATTTGCTGAGGCAAACGATTTCCGGCTTTTCGGCCAAGCCCTCGCCGTAAGCGGAAAGTTCGCCGCGCACCGTGCGGTAGGCAGCACCGGGGTCCTCTTCGGTGCCGTCGACGAGATGCAGCAGCACGGCGCAGCGCTCGACATGGCCGAGAAAGCGGTCGCCGAGACCGGAACCTTCATGCGCACCCTCGATCAACCCGGGAATATCGGCGAGCACGTAATCATGGCTGTCGACCACCACCACGCCGAGCTGCGGATTGAGGGTGGTGAAGGGATAATCGGCGATCTTCGGGCGCGCCTGGCTAACGGCGGCGAGGAAGGTCGATTTGCCGGCATTGGGAAGACCGATGATGCCGGCATCGGCGAGCAGCTTGAGGCGCAGCCAGACCCAGCGCTCCTGGCCGTCCTGGCCGGCATCGGCGCGTCTAGGCGCGCGGTTGGTCGAGGATTTGTAATGGCTGTTGCCGTAGCCGCCGCCGCCGCCCTGGGCGAGGACGGTGCGCTGTCCCGGCCGGGTGATATCGGCGATCAGTGTCTCGCGGTCTTCTTCGAACAGCTGGGTGCCGAGCGGCACTTTGATGATCAGATCGGGGGAGTTGGCGCCGGTGCGCTGGGCGCCCTGGCCGTGGCGGCCGCGCGCGGCGCGGAAATGCTGTTTGTAGCGGAAATCGATCAGCGTGTTGAGCTCGGCCGTGCCGAGAGCCATGACCGAGCCGCCGCGCCCGCCATTTCCGCCGTCAGGCCCGCCGCGCGGCTCGTTGCGCTCGCGCCGGAACGCGGCACAGCCATTGCCGCCGGCGCCGCTCGCGACATGTATCTTGGCCTGGTCCAAAAAACGCATGAGATTTCTCTGCCGGCACTTGGCCCTGATCACAAAAACAAAAGGGAGCGGCGCGCCGCTCCCCCATTAACCTTACGCGCCGAATTGCGGGATTTAGCCCGCCGGCTCCACGTTGACCACGGATTTTCCGCCCGCTTTGTTGACAAATTTCACCCGTCCCTCGGTCAGGGCGAACAAGGTGTGATCGCGGCCCATGCCGACATTTTCGCCGGGATGCCATTTCGTCCCGCGCTGGCGGGCGATGATATTGCCGGCGAGAACAGCTTGGCCACCGTACTTTTTGATGCCGAGGCGCCGGCCGGCGGAATCGCGGCCGTTGCGTGAGGAGCCACCTGCCTTCTTATGTGCCATTACGACGTCTCCTCATCTTTGGATGTGTCGGATTTCGCAGTGTCCGATTCGCTTTTCGCCGGCGCCTTTTTCTTGGCCGCGGGCTTTTTCGCCGCCGCGGTTTTGACCTTGGGCTTGGCTGCCGCTTTTGGTTTGGCGGCGCTCTTGGCCCTGGCCGCGCTAGCCGGCTTTTTCGCCGCAGCTTTCTTCTTAGCGGGCTTCTTGGCTTTGGCCGCTTTCTTTTTCGGCTCGGGCTTGGGCGGCGTGAAGGTCTCGCCCTCGGCGAGGATCTCTTCGATCCGGAGCACCGTTTGATTCTGCCGGTGGCCGCGGGTGCGGCGGTAATTCTTGCGCCGTAATTTGCGGAAAACGATGATTTTATCGGCGCGGCGATGCTCGAGCACGGTCGCCGCCACGCGCGCGCCGGCGACCAGCGGCTGGCCCAGCGTCACGCCATCTTCGCGGCCCATGGCCAGCACATCGGTCAGCTCGACGACCTCGCCGGCGGGCGAGGACAGCCGTTCGACCTGAATGACGTCGCGCGGCGAAACGCGGTACTGCTTCCCGCCGGTTTTAATGACAGCGAACATGGCTTTCGGGTTCCGGAATTCGTGGTTGTTGAGGCTCTGTCAGCCTCGGCGCGGCACTATAGCGCGGCAGGGCGCGCTGTCAACATGCAGGGCGGCATTTCCGGCGTCCGGCTTGCCACCGCGAGGCCGGTGGTTTATGTAATCCCTCGTCTCGCTGGACACTTGCGGAGGGGTGCCGGAGTGGTCGAACGGGGCGGTCTCGAAATTCTAATCCCGCTATATTTGTCCGTTCTGAGCAGTGCTCTACAGTCCGGTAAACAGTTGTTTGATGAGCAAATTCCGAAGTTCAATGTTGGATGGGATTGGCTCCTGACGATTGGTTTGTGACCTGTTTGTGACCATCACCTAAATATTGAGCCAGAGAAGGGTAAACAACGCGGTTGAGTCAGAACGGCGTGGGCCATAATCCGGCTCGCCGCTCGCGTCAGACGGTTTCAGGGTAGTTGGCTGGCGCAGGAGGCAGAAGAATCTTTGGCCGCGTCCAACAAATTAGGCGAAAATTAGAAGCGGACGTCTCGGAAACTGAAGATTTCCACCTGGAGTGTGTGAGGGGGGGAGGCTGTGTGCGCCGTGGCGGTGGTGGTGTATGCGTCTGCCCAGGTAATTTTGAAT
>PTKB01000261.1 GCA_002937555.1 Alphaproteobacteria bacterium MarineAlpha10_Bin2
GCTCAAATAGGTCGGCTCGTATCTATACATAGAAGGTGAACAGAACTGAATTTCTTGCCTCCCCCCTCCAGCTTCGGACCAAATCCGTACCAAATTTTCAAGAAAACAACTCTTTTGATGCATTGACCGGGAATCCCAAAAGGGCGAGAATCCCACAGTAAGCAACGGTTTGAAGCGTAGAGTGGGTAGCTCAGCCGGATAGAGCACCAGATTCCTAATCTGGGGGTCGCAGGTTCGAGTCCTGCCGGGCGCGCCAGAGCGCAGCGTCAAATCGCCTGGTTGAGACGCGGCTTCCAGAACGGGCGGAAGAGTTCGATTTTGGGGCAGCGGTTCATGACGACTTTGAGGCCGGCGGCTTCGGCGAGCGCCGCCGCCGCGTCGTTGCGCACGCCGATTTGCATCCAGACGACCTTGGCGCCGATTTCGATTGCTTCTTCGGTGACTCCGTAAGCGTCCTCGGAGGTGCGGAAGACCTGCACCATGTCGACCGGGCGGGTGATGGCGGCGAGGGATGCTTCGCATTTGAGGCCGCGGATTTCGTTGCCGGCTTCAAAGGGATTGACCGGGATCATGTCATAGCCGGTCTCGTGCAGGACGCGGAGGACGCCGTAGCTGAACTTGGCCGGGTCCGAGCTGGCGCCGACCATGGCGATTGTATTTACCTCTTTCAGAATCCCGGCGAGATATTCCGCCGGATAGTCTTCATCATGGTTCATCGCCGGTTCTCCATGGCCTTCATACCGCCCGCGATGCCGGGTTTCAGCTCGTCGGGGCGGAGCGGGCTTTGGAACGGGTTGCGATAGAGCGTGTCGTGGCTTTCGACGCCGACATCAAGGGTGCAGTCGCTCTTAGGCCGCGCCACGCATAATAGCACATAGCCATGGTTGATTTGGCGGCGGTTGAGGGCGACGCCGGCGCTCTGATCGACCTCGCCCGCCAGCAGCTTGGCGGCGCAGGAGATGCAGCCGCCATAGCGGCAGCCATAAGGCAGCGACACGCCATGCGCTTCGAGTGAGTCGAGCAGCGGCCTGTTACCGGCGACCGTAACGGACTGCCCGCCCTGATTGGCGAGGGTGATGGTGAAGCGCCCCGACTTTGCAGACTCCATCGCGGCCTAGATCCAGATATCGGAAGTGCAATCGCCGCCTGGATATCGGGTTTCGTGGCAGCGCGACGGGCCGTTCGGCTCGTTGCCGAAATCGACGAAGAAGTCCGGGTTGATCGCCATGCCGCCGGATTCGGTGTCGCAGTCGATCATCATCATTGAGCCGCCCTTGTTGCGGATCTCCGGATAGAACTGGTTGTCCCAGGTCGAGAACAGCGATGTGGTGACATAGAGCCGCTTGCCGTCGAGCGATAGTTGGATCATCTGCGGCCCGCCGGTCATTTCATGGCCATTCACTTCCGGCGCCTTGCCGAGAAGGCCGCCCAGCCACACTTGGCCTGTCAGCTTCGGGTTGGATGGTTCGGTGATGTCGTACTGGCGCAAATCGCCGTGCAGCCAGTTCGACAGATAGAGAAAGCGGTCGTCCATCGAGAGTAAAATGACGCTGATCAAGCCGGGCACCGGGATCGGCCATTCCGGATGGCGCTGGTTTTCAATATCGATGATCTTCTCGGTGATCCATTCGCCGTCTTTTTTGAACCAATGGATAATGTTCGACGACAGCGCGGCGCCGACGAAGCCATGGCTTGAATCCGGATTGTGGTGAAAGCGCACTTCGAGTGGCACCAGCCCGTCTTCGCCGAGATAGACGGTGTTCTCGACGCGCTTCTCCTCGAAATTCCAAAAATGAATCTCGCGGCCGTATTTCAGAAGGCCGACTTCCTCGAGATCGAAGCCCGGCATGAATGTGTTGGGCGCCGCCCATTCGCTCGAGACCATGACGTTGTGGCGCGGCTGGTACCAAAAATCGTAATTGAACTTCATGCCGGCGAGATCGTTCTCCCAGCGCCCGACGATTTCGAAATCCTCGTTGAGATGTAGAAAGCCGCCGGGCGCCTCGCCTTTGGCATCGCCGAGCATCGAGATGATGATGTCGGAACCCAGGCAATGCACCGTGTGCGGCGCCGAGAGATTGGTTTTTTGCTTGATCTCGGCGCCTTCGATGACTTTGTGCAAGCGCGGCTTCTTGGGATCGTCCGCGCAGTCGATGATGTGCAGATTGGTGCTGCGCACGCCGGGCACGATCAGGTAACGGCGCTCTTTGGTGGCGTCGTGATGGCAGGACGAGCAGGCGTTCCAGCCCATATGATGGAGCTCGTCGCCGATGCCCGGCATTTCGAGCCGGCTGATCACTTGGCTATAGGTCGGGCTCTCAGGATCGGCATCGATGGTGGCGAGATAATCCGGCTTCTGGATGCCGGTGCCGATGTAAAGCGCCACCGTGTAAAGCAGCTTCTCGCGTGGCGCCTTCATCGCCTCGGCGGGCGAGGCGTAGCCCGGACCGCAGCATTCCGATGTGCCGTTTTCGGCCATGTTGTTATCTCCTGGTTCCGTGGGTTGTCAGAACGCCTTTAAATCATTTGCGATCATAGCCGAATTGGGCCGCTGCCCCTGTAAATTTCAAGTCGCATGCGATCTTAGTAACCATGGAAGAATTACGGCAGCCCGAACCTGAAGCCGGACCAGTAGCGCCAGGCCAGACGCCCTACCAGGTCTCGATTGAACCGGTGCGCGGGCGGGTGCGCGCGCGGATCGAGGGGCAGACCGTTGCCTGTCCTGCCCCCTTATAACTGAGCCACATAATTCGTGATCTTCTACGAAGATGTGGAGGTATTGGGATGGCAAGGAAGCGATATTCCGATGAGGATGTA
>PTKB01000262.1 GCA_002937555.1 Alphaproteobacteria bacterium MarineAlpha10_Bin2
GTTATCGCCGTATGGCGGAGACCTTCGCCAAGTCAGCCGCCGGCGCCGGGGAGGATCGCGCTGGGCATCGGCGCCGGAGACTCCGGCGTCGTCCATGCCGGGGCGCGTCCCGCCACGCTCTCCCAGCTGCGGGAGGCGGTCACCTGCATCGTTCGCCTGCTGCACGGCGAGGCCGTTGCCTACAGCGGTGGGGAGCTCCACAGCCTCGGTGAGCCGCTGCTCGACCCTCCTCCGGTGATGCTCGGTGCGAGCGGGCCCCGGACCATTGAGCTGGCAGGCGAGATCGCCGACGGGGCGATCCTCAGCGTTGGTCTAAGCCCCGCCATCCTCGCGGTCGCAGGTCACCACCTCGCCCGGGGCGCCATGCGGGCCGGGCGCGCGCCCGGCAGCGTGCCGATCATCCACTACGCCCTAGTATCCATCGATGATGACGCCACGGTTGCCGTGGAGCGAACCCGCTACTGGCTGACGCAGTGGCTACACCTGCGCACCTTCCGCATCGGACTCGACGCACTCGGCTTGCACATCCCCCCATTCAGCCAGCCATCGGACCTGCCAGCCGATCTGGTCCGCTCATTGGCGAGCCATTTCTTCATCGCCGGCACCCCCGAGGGCGTGGCCCAGCAGATCGAGAAGGTCGGTGCCGACGGTGTGGAGCGGCTCTTTTGCATGTTCCCCGCCGGCCGCAAGAGCCATTGGGCTCATCTCGAATCGCTCGCTAGGCTCGCCCTCGGCGACAGGGCCAAGCAGGCACCTCGAGCCTAGGTGGCGCATCAGAACACGAGAGACTCTACCTCGGGTACCCGGGTTACAAACCCACGGAGGGGGCCATCGGCGAGTACAACGGCAAGTTCATGGCCGGCCGGATGGTGCTGCGAGGCGGCTCCTGTGTGACGCCGGCCTCCCACCCCCGAGCCATCTATAGGAACTTCTTCTCCCCGCCTGATCGTTGGCAGTTCAAAGGCTTCAGGTTCGCGGAAGAAGGCTAGCGAGCGAACGCAGCGATATCCGTGCGGTGGTACTCGCCCTTGAAGCTCACTTTGGACGCACCTTCGTAGGCAAGCGCTCGCGCCTCCGCCAGCGTCGCGCCGGCATCCTGCGCCGCATCGAGCGCCGTCTGCACAAGGTCGAAGACCGTCACCGCATGTCCCGCCTTGATCAGATTGGCGAGCATCGGCCCGCCCATATTGCCGGCGCCGATAAAGCCGATTTCAGCCATATGTTTGTCTCCCCTATTCGAACGTCATGTCGCCGCTAGCGGGCGCTTGGAAATAGCTTTCCACAAGATCGGCACCGACGTCTTCGAGTGTGGCCGGGCGCCATTTCGGTTGGCGGTCCTTGTCGATGATCTGGGCGCGGATGCCCTCGTAGAATTCGTGCGAAAAATTGCAGCGGATGGCCATGCGGTATTCGATCTTCATCGCCGCCTCGAAATCGAGATCGCTATATTGGGTCAACTGGCGGTAAGTGATTTTCAAGCTGGTCGGCGATTTCTCCAGCAGTGTGGCGCGGGTTTCCTCGGCCCATTCTGTGCCTTCCTCGGCCAAATTGGCGAGTATCGCCGCTACCGAATCACCGGCGAAACAGCGGTCCACCTCTTCCTGGCGCGCCGCCAGCGCGGCATCGCCCGAATCGGCGCTGAACTCAGTAAGCACGGTGTCGATAGCGCTGCCGGCGGCGCCAGAGAGATCGGCGGCGGCCAGCGCAGATTCGAACGCCGCCATGCGAGCGCTCGGCACATGATGCGTCGCGAGGCCAAGATAAAGCGCGTCGGCAACGCCAATGCGCGCGCCCGAAAGGCCCATATAGAGCCCCATCCGGCCCGGACAGCGCGGCAGAAAATAAGTTGCGCCGACATCGGGAAAGAGGCCGATACCGGTCTCCGGCATGGCGAACAGCGCATGCTCGCTCATCACCCGGTGCGAACCGTGAAACGAGATACCGACGCCACCGCCCATGACGACGCCGTCGATCAGTGCCACATAGGGCTTTGGAAATCGGAACACCAGCGTGTTCAGGCGGTATTCCTGCTCATAGAAGGTGATTGCGAATTGCCGTTCGGGATCGTTCTGCTGTTGGTGCAAAAAACGGATGTCGCCGCCCGAGCAGAACGGCACCCGGCCATCTTCGCGCGCGGCGCCCTTGATCGCCACGGCATGAACGGAATCATCCGCCTGCCAAGCCTTTAACTGAGTATCGAGGGCGACGGCCATGGGTTGGGTGAGCGCGTTGAGCGCTTTGGGGCGGTTCAAAGTCACGCGCGCAAAGCCGCCGTCATTGGAAAAGACGATGTCGCCATCCGCCGCATTTACGTTCTCTTGCGCCACCCGAACCTCTCTATTCCCGTAGCAGTTTGCGCGCGATGATGACGCGCATGATCTCATTGGTGCCCTCGAGAATCTGATGCACGCGCAGATCGCGTAGATGGCGCTCGACCGGGTGATCCATCAAATAACCATAGCCGCCGAGGAGCTGCAGGGCATCGTTGCAGACGCGGAAACCGGCATCGGTGGCGAAGCGCTTGGCCATGGCGCAGGCCTGGGTTACATCCGGAGCGCCGCCGTCCAATTTAACCGCAGCGTTGTAAATCATCAGCCGCGCCGCTTCCAGCTCCGTCGCCATATCGGCTAGTTTGAATTGCAGCGCCTGGAAGTCGGCGAGCTTGCGGCCGAACTGCTCGCGCACCAAAAGATGCTCGCGGGCGATTTCCAAACTGGCCGCCGCCGCG
>PTKB01000263.1 GCA_002937555.1 Alphaproteobacteria bacterium MarineAlpha10_Bin2
CGCGCCGCTCCCTGGCGGTTCTGCGATACGAACCTTAACATATTGATATAATGTCGAATTTTGAGACGCTACCGCCGATCCGGGTGCACAGATGCAGCCCGGTCGGCTATGCTTCGAGAGTCCCGGACCCGCGGGCCAAACCGCCCCGGCGGAACTTTGATGATTCACATGTTCAAATTTTGAACACCTGCGCTTGGCCTATCGTTCACGATTTGAACGCGGAATCAAGGGCTTTGTTCATTTTTTGAACGGCAAGCATGATCGACGCTTGAGAAAACCACAGGCGTTTTCTCGCCGGGGTCGGCATGTTACGATTCGCAAGCGGGCCACAACGGAGTAAAGGCAAGTCATGGCGACAAAATTGGACGGTGCGGCGGATAACGAAGCGCCGCGCTCCAAGTCTGGGAAGCTCAAGCATGCGCTCCATAAGGCAGAACTGGCCTTTATCATGGAGGCGCATAACGGCCTCTCGGCAAAAGTGGTCGAAGAAGCCGGATTCGAAGGCATTTGGGCCTCCGGGCTGGCGATGTCCGCCGCCCTCGGCGTGCGCGACAATAACGAAGCTTCCTGGACCCAGGTACTCGAACAGCTCGAATTCATGGCCGACGCCACGCAAATTCCGATTCTCGTCGACGGCGATACCGGTTACGGCAATTTCAACAATGTGCGGCGCTTGGTGAAGAAGCTCTGCCAACGCGGCATCGCCGGGGTATGCATCGAGGACAAACTGTTCCCCAAGACCAATTCCTTTATCGGCGAGGGCCAGCCGCTCGCCGATATGGAGGAATTTTCGGGCCGTATCAAGGCCGGAAAAGACAACCAGGAGGACGGTGATTTCCAGCTCGTCGCCCGTGTCGAGGCGCTGATCTCGGGCTGGGGCATGGACGAAGCGCTGCGCCGCGCCGAGGCCTATCACGCCGCCGGCGCCGACGGCATCCTCATCCATTCGAAAAAAGCCGACGCCGACGAAATTCTTACCTTCAGCCGCGAATGGGCCGGCCGCGCGCCTCTCGTCATCGTGCCGACAATGTATTACGCCACCCCCACCGACGCCTTCCGCGACGTTGGCGTCTCTTTGGTGATTTGGGCCAACCATAATTTGCGCGCAGCGCTGAGCGCCATGCGCGACACCAGCCGGCGGATTATGGAGGAGCAGTCCCTGGCATCGGTGGAAGGCGAGGTCGCTAGCGTCAAGGAAATTTTCCACATCGTCGGGCAGGGCGAGCTGGCGGCGGCCGAGGCGCGCTACCTCAAGCCCAAGGTCGGCGAATACAAGGCCATCCTGCTCGCCGCGTCGCGCGGCTCAGCGCTCGGGCCGCTCACCGAACGGACGCCGAAATGCATGCTCGATATCCGCGGTCAACCGCTGTTGCAGCGCTTGGTGACCATCTTCAATGACGCGGGGTTACGCGATATCAGCGTGGTCAGGGGATACCGCAAAGAGATGATCGATCTCGCCAATGTGCGCGCCATCGACAATGACGCCTTCGCCGAGACCGGCGAAACCGCCTCGCTCGAGTGCGCCGCCGATCAATTGGATGGCGCTTGCGTACTCTCCTACGGCGACATCCTGTTCCGGCCCTATATTTTGGAGAATTTGCTCGCCTGTTCGGGCGATATCACCGCCGTGATCGACGCCCGTTGGCGCGGCGCCGGACACCGGGCGGCGGAACGAAAAGTGGATCTCGCCAGTTGCAGCCGAGCCTTCACCGGCGAATATCTCGACCAAGAGCCGGTATGGCTGAACGCCGTCCATGCGACCAGCGCGGAAGGCGGCGAAGAGATCGGCGAGCCGTCCGGTGAATTTATCGGCCTGATCAAATTGAGCGCCGCTGGCGCCGAAGCAGTGCGCCAGGAGCTCGCGGCGATGAAAAGCGAGGGGGTGCTTGACGCCGCCGACCTGCCGGCGCTCTTAAACCGTCTGATCGCGCGCGGCGAACGGATCGAGGCGCTCTATGTGACCGGGCATTGGCTGGATGTCGACGATGCCTTCGATCTGGCGAAGGCGCGCAACCTGGTGTGATTCCGCAGAGCGCTAAGGACGGCGCATGATCGCCGCGGCGGACTTTCTCGAACCGGCCCGGGCGCTGGGCTTTGATTTTTACTCCGGCGTTCCCTGTTCCTTTCTCACACCGCTGATCAACCGGGTCATTTCCGACCCCAAACTTCACTATGTCGGCGCGACAAGCGAGGGCGAAGCGGTGGCGATCGCCGCCGGCGCCTGGCTGGCCGGGCGAAAAACGGTGGTGATGTGCCAGAATTCGGGCCTCGGTAATACTGTCAACCCGTTGACCTCGCTGAACTGGCCGTTCCGCATTCCGAGCCTCTTAATCGTCACTTGGCGCGGCCAACCGGGTCTCAAGGACGAACCGCAGCATGAGTTGATGGGACAAGTGACGGCGCAAATGCTGGATGTGATTCGGGTACCGCACGCGCCGTTTCCAAGCGCCAAAGCCGATGTGGCGGAGGCGCTGGCAGCGGCGGAGACCAGCATGGCGGAGAGCGGTCTGCCGTTCGCCCTCATCATGGAGAAAGGCAGCGTGGCAACTGAGGTGCTCGACCAGCCCACCCCGACGCCGCCGCCGGCCGGCAGTTTGGTCGACCGCGCAATGGGCGGCGAACGTCCGGCCCGCGCCCAAGTGCTGCAACAATTGCTTGACCAAGTGCCGGACGACGCCGCAATCATCGCCACCACCGGCAAGACCGGGCGCGAAT
>PTKB01000264.1 GCA_002937555.1 Alphaproteobacteria bacterium MarineAlpha10_Bin2
ACAACGATAACAAGGGAGACAAGGGGTGGTGCAGGAAAGTTTAAAAGAGATGGCGCAAACGCGCCGCGCCAAGCTCGGCACATTTTTGGTCGAGTTCAATACGCCCGGTATCGGCCAGATCATGGCGGCGGCGGGCTGCGACTATGTGCTCCTAGACATGGAGCATAGCGGCTTCAGCTTCGACACGCTTAAATCCATGCTGCGCTATATGCAAGCGGCCGAATTGCCGACCATCGTCCGGGTGCCATCGCGCAATTATCACCATATCGCGCGCGCTCTCGACATGGGCGCCGAAGGCTTGATGCTGCCGATGGTTAGCTCCGGCGAGGAAGCGGAACAAATTGCGGCGCACGCCAAATACCCCGGGCAAGGTCACCGCGGCGTCGCGCTTCAAGTCGCGCATGACCGCTATCAGCCTGGGCCAGTGCTGAAGAAACTGCGCGATGCCAACAAGCGCTCAACTATATTTGCCCAGATTGAATCTCCTGACGGCGTCGCCAACGCCGATGACATCGCCGCCGTGAAAGGCATCGATTGCCTGTGGATCGGGCATTTCGATCTCAGCGCCTCGATGGGCATTCCCGGCCAATTCGATCATCCGGATTTCAAAGCCGCGGTGAAGCGTGTCGGGCGCGCCTGCCAAAAGCACAAAAAATCGTTCGGCCGTTTGGTGCCGGACGTGAAGACCGGCGCGGCGCTTCACCGCCAGGGATTCGATTTCATCTGCTACTCGGGCGATGTGTGGATATTCCAAGCCGCTCTCAAGGACGGCATCGATCAATTGCGCGCCAAATGCAAAGGCGGACGTCCCAGGGGGCGCTAACGGGAGCTGATCATGGCGCGGGCCGACAAAGAGATGGATGTCGTGACGATGAATATCATCGAATCGACGCTGCTCTCGATTTGCCGTGAAATGGGCATCACGCTGATGAAGACGTCCTATTCGACGATCTTCAATGAATCGCTCGATTTCACCTGCGCCATCGCCGACACCGACGGCGAGATGATTGCGGTGGCCGATTATTGCCCGGCGCAAATCGGCGGCATGCCGCTCCTCATCAAATCCTGCGTGCGCGAGATGGCGGGGGACCAAATCGAGGAAGGCGACGTGATCATGCATAACGACCCCTATCGGGGCGGCTTGCATACGCCGGAACACACCTTTTTCACGCCGATCTATGTCGATGGCGAATTTCTCGGCTATGCGGTCTCCATCGGACATGTGGCCGAGACCGGCGGCATGGTGCCGGGCGGTTTCTGCAGTGAGGCGACGGAGATCTTCCACGAGGGTCTGCGCGTGCCGCCGGTGCGTATCAAACGGCGCGGCAAGGATGTCGATGCGGTGTGGAAGCTGGCGCTCGCGAATGTGCGCACACCACGGCACAACTACGGCGATTACCGCGCGCTGATCAGCTCCTGCGAACTGGGCGCCCGGCGCGTCGGCGATTTGGTGCGGAAATACGGCGCCGGCACGTTCCGCACAAATTGCCGCGATCTGATGGACTATTCCGAAGCGCGCATGCGGGCCGAGCTGGCGGCGCTCAAGGACGGCAAATATTCCTTCGACGATTACATGGAAGACGACGGCATCAGCGACCGTCCCTACCGGATTTCCGTCGACGTTTTCGTCCAGGGCGACGAGGTGATCGTCGATTTCAGTCGCAGCGATGAACAGGCGCAAGGCGCCATCAACGCTACGCTCGGCGTCACCTGGTCGGCCAGCTTCAACGCGCTCCTGCATTTGACCGACCCGACCATTCCACGCAATTCCGGCTGCTTCCGGCCGATTCAGGTGCTCGCCCGGCCCGGCACGCTGGTCAACGTGGATTATCCGGCGCCCGAGGTCGGCGGCAATACCGAAACCCATCCGCGCATCGCCTACGCGGTGATCGGCGCGCTTTCGGCTTGCACGCCGGAGCGCGCCTTTGCCACCGATGCCGCCACCCACTGCAATTTTCTGTTTGGCGGGCAGGACCCGCGCAACGACGAATATTACGTGTGCTACGATTTTCTTTGCGCCGGCTGGGGCGGGCGCAATTTCGCCGACGGCCACGACACGGTGAACTGCATCAACGGAAATTGCCGCACCATTCCGGTCGAGGTTTTCGAAACGCGTTATCCCTGGCTGATCGAGAGCCTGTGTTTGGCGGAGGATTCGGGCGGACCGGGAAAATATCGTGGCGGTCTCGGTTGCACCAAAACGCTGCGCTGTATGGAAGGTGAAATCACCGTCAGCCATATGGGCGATCGCCACAAGATGCGCCCCTGGGGTCTGTTGGGCGGCGATGAAGCCAACAACGCTTCGCTCTTGATCCGCCCTACCGGGGCCAAGGATTGGCGCAATGTGTGCGAGCTTTACGGCAAGGTTTCGCCGAGCAAATTCGGTAATGTGACGTTGCACGAGGGAGACCGTATCCGGCTCACCACCTGCGGCGGCGGCGGCTATGGCGACGTGGCCGAGCGTCCGCGCGAGATGATCGCCGAAGATGTGCGCGAAGGCTATGTCTCAAAGGAAGCCGCGGCGGCGCGTTATGGCTATAGCGCGGCGGGCATTTGAATAAGGAGAATTGTCCTGCCCCCTTATAACTGAGCCACATAATTCGTGATCTTCTACGAAGATGTGGAGGTATTGGGATGGCAAGGAAGCGATATTCCGATGAGGATGTA
>PTKB01000265.1 GCA_002937555.1 Alphaproteobacteria bacterium MarineAlpha10_Bin2
ATCGTCGGCGGATTGTGCGGCGAATCACAAGTTATCTACCTCGACATCGGCGGCACGACGGCGAAATGCACCACCATTGAGAACAACAAACCGAGAGTGACGACCGAATACCGGCTAGAGTATAGCCGCACTCAGTTTGGCTACCCGCTGCGGGTGCCGATGGTGGATATCGTCGAGATTGGCGCTGGCGGCGGCTCTATCGCCTGGTTTGACAAGGCCGGGCTACTGAAAGTTGGGCCGATCTCCGCCGGCGCCGATCCGGGCCCCGCCTGCTATGGCCGAGGTGGCAACGAACCCACGGTAACCGACGCCAAGCTTATCACCGGCGTCATTAATCCGACCTATTTCGCCGGTGGGCAATTCGACCTCGACGAAGGCAAGGCCCGCACCGCCATGGAGAAAGTGGCGCGCGGTCTCGATACCAGCGTGGCGGAGGCAGCCGTGGCCGTGATCCGCACCGTTGAGGCCAACATGATCAATGCTCTAAAACTCGTTTCCATCCAACGCGGCCACGACCCGCGTGAGTTCGCGATGGTCGTCGGCGGCGGAGGCGGGGCCATGCACGGCGCACCCCTGGGGCGCGATCTCGGTGTCAAGGAAGTCATCGTGCCGCTTTATCCGGGGCTCTTCTCCGCCTGGGGGATGCTGGCTACCGAGCCGCGGCGCGACTTCATGCAGACCGCATTGCGGCGCGACGAGGACGTGCGGGAAGAGGACGTGCGGGTGTTGTTCGATCGCCTCAAACAGGAGGCGGAAGATTATTTTCGGAGCGATTCCCATATGGCGGACGCGGAGATCACTTATGAGGGCCGCATCGACCTGCGTTACCTCGGCCAGGAACACAGCGTGACGGTGCCGGTCGAAACCGCGGCCGCGACGATCGAAGGCATTCTCGCCGACTTTCACGACGCGCACGAAAAGACCTACACATTCCGCCTCGACGACACCCCTGTAGAGTTCGTCACGTATAGGCTGGCCGCTTCGGCTAAGGTGCCTCGCCCAGAACTGAAAAAGCTCGGCCCCGAGGGCCGCTCGCTGGAGGCGGCACTCAAAAATCCCCGGACGGTCGATTTTTCGGAGGATGGCCAGCATGAAGCGGCGGTATACGAGCGCGACAAGCTGCCGGTCGGTGCCATGTTGGAAGGACCGCTGATCGTCGAGGAAGCGACTTCGACAACACTTGTCCATCCGAGCCAGCAACTCCGGGTCGACGAATACGGCTTCCTGCACATCACCAACGTTTGAGCGGTGGCGCGCGGCGCTCAGACAGAACCGAAGTTTTCACAGTCCAACGGAAAGGCGACCTTCGTAACGCTGAGGTTGATTGAAAATCCCGTACCTTAGCCGGACGGCGCGCGCTGCGCCGTCGCCATCATCTTTGATATCGACACCGACAGCAGCCTTCACTTGGACTTTCCCGACCGGGCGGCGGAAATGCTGTCGGCATTGTCGTTCGTCAAATATGACGAGGTGGCGATCCCGCGAATCCTGAAGGTGTTTCGCCATTTCGGCATCAAGCAGACATTCTTCTATCCCGCCTGGTGCATGGAGACATATCCGCATCTTGTCGAGGCGATACTCAAATATGGCCACGAGATTGCCGCGCACGGCTATTTGCATGAGGGCGCAAATCACGAAACGCGCGAGCGTCAAGCCTACTGGTTGGACAAGCAAGTCGACATTTTCAAACGCATGACGGGCGCCGGCCCAAGGGGATGGCGGGCGCCTCTCTATGACGCGTTGAAGGATTCACTAGAACTGCTGGCCGAGCGTGGCTTCACTTACGATGCCAGCCTGGTGGGCGACGACGTCCCCTACGTCCTGAATACGCGCAAAGGAGAAATTATCGCCTTGCCTTCGTATTGGGCAATGGATGATTGGCCGCATTACATGCACAGCCTCGACTTTCAATACACCATGACCATCAAGTCGCCCGATGAGGCCATTGCCGTGTTCGATTCCGAATTCGATGCGATGTATAAACTTGGCGGCTTGCTCGTCACCGTGTGGCATCCCTTCGTTTCCGGACGCCTGGCGCGGCTAGATCGGGTGGCGGACTGGATCGAGCAGCTGATCGACAAAGGCAAAGTCTGGTTCGCCACCGTGGAAGAGATCGCGGCACATGTGAAAGCCTGCCGAGACGACGGCTCCTGGCAGCCGCAAATAGAAAACATGCCTTACTATGAAGGACGTATAGCGGAGTGGGAGCCGAAACAGGAAATGGCGGGCGATTAGCGGTGTCGTTCCGCCTCGGCGCGACGCGTCAGCGGATGCACCAGTGCGCGCCTTCCTGGCCGCCGACGATGCGGCCGCTCTTGATGTTAAGCCGCCGCCCCGGCAGGTTTCGCAAGACTTGGACGATGGTTGGCGCCGCATGAACGACGAGATCGGCCGGTGCGCCGACGGCGATCGTCGCGTCCTTGCCGACCATGTTTGCCGCGCGCGTCGTGACCATGTCGAAGGCGTCCGGACTTCGTCGTCGGTTCTCATGCCGGTGCTCAGGCTGGCAAGTAAATGACAAGCGCATTGAACGCCTGTGGCGACGTGAGGGGCTGAAAGTAGCGATGAAACAACCTAAGAAAGGGCGGCTCTGGCTGAATGACGGATCCTGCGTGAGGTTGCGGCCAGAGTACCGCGATCA
>PTKB01000266.1 GCA_002937555.1 Alphaproteobacteria bacterium MarineAlpha10_Bin2
CGAACCCTTAAGCGCCCTCGATGCCCATCTCCGGGTGCGCATGCAATCGGAAATCTCGCAGCTGCAAAAACAGATCGGCATCACCTTTGCTTATGTCACCCACAATCAATCCGAAGCCTTCGCCATGGCGAGCCGCGTGGCGATCATGAATGACGGCCTGATCCAGCAGATCGGCAGCCCACGCGAAGTCTACCGCGCGCCGGCTAATCATTTCGTCGCCGAATTTGTCGGCAGCAACAATATTCTAAGCGGCGCGGTGTCTGCGCTGAACGGCACGCGCGTGACGGTGGATACCGCACGCGGCAGCTTCGAGGTTCTGACACCGGAGCCGGCGCCGGCCAAGGGCGACACGCTGGAGCTTGTGGTGAGCGCCGATCTCGTCGCCATATCCGATACTTCCGGGGCGCATGAAAACGTCATTACCGGCGAGCTCATCAGTGAGGAATTCGTCGGCTCGGTGATCACGCTTTATCTCGATATCGGCGGCGGCACGGTGTTTCGCGTGCAAAAGCAACAGCGTGAACTGGATGCGCTCGACTTCACCGCGGGGCGGAAACTTTACGCCTCGTGGCGGCCGGAAGACACCTATGTGTTGCCGCGCGTTTGAGGCGGCCAGGAAACAGGGAAACCAACATGACCATCCATATCAAAGGTACCAAAATCATCGCCATGGACGCCGCCCATGGCAGCGAGACCTTTGACGGCGATATCGTGATCGAGGGCCAGCGCATTATCGCCATGGGCGCGGCGTTGCCCGAGACCCAAGCCGATATCGTCATCGATGGCCAGGACAAGCTGGTGACGCCGGGCTTCGTGAACGCGCATATCCATACCCCCGAGGCGCTGTTTCGCGGGCGCTATGAAAACCTACCGCTCGAAATGTGGATGACCCTGGCTTATTACCTGATCGGCGACGGTCAACTCGCGCCGCGCGCGATTTATCTCCGCTCCATGCTGATCGCCATGGACGCGCTTCGAAACGGCGTCACCTTCATGGCCGACGACATTCTCGAGCCGCCGCTGCAAACCATGGAGACGCTCGGCAGCGTGTTCCAGGCCTATGACGATGCTGGCATCCGCGCCAATGTTTCGGGCCATGTCATCGACCGGCCGATCGCCGATACGATCCCATTTTTCAACGAGATTGTGCCCGACGATCTGTTGCAGCAGGTCAATGCCGGCACGCCGCCGACGGTGGCGGAATATGTCGCCTTTGCCGAGGAAGCGTTCTCGCTCTATCACGGCCGCGCCGACGGGCGGCTCAGATTTATGGTCGCACCCTCAGGGCCTCAGCGCTGCACCGTCGAGCTGATGGAAGCGGCGGATGGGTTGGCGCAGGAGAATAGCACCGCCTTCCACACCCATATTTTGGAATCCAAGATGCAGGCGGTGGCGGGGCAGGAGTTCTACGGTAAGACCCTGGTGCAATACATGCACGATCTCGGCCTCCTCAACCGCAACACCACGATTGCCCATGGTGTTTGGGTCACCGACGCGGATATCGCGCTCCTCGGCGAAGCCAAATGCTCGGTGGTGCACAATACGCTTTCCAACATGAAGCTCTCATCCGGCGTCGCGCCGATCCGCAAACTGATCGACGCCGGTGTCAATGTGGCGCTCGGCACGGACGGCATTTCGACCAGCGACACGCCGCGCATGTTCGATGCCATGCGTGCCGCCGGCCATCTCCACAATATCACGACGGCCGATTACGACGCCTGGCTGAGCGCCCATGAGGTATTGCATGCGGCGACGCTTGGCGGCGCCTATAGCGCGCTCCTTGAAGACGATATCGGCTCCATCGAAGTCGGCAAGAAAGCCGATCTGGTGATCATGGATCTGCGCAACGCCAACTTCGTTCCGCTCAACGATGCGCGCAAGCATCTGGTCTATAGCGAGAACGGAAGTTCGGTGGAAACCGTGATCGTCGACGGCGAAATCGTGGTGCGCGACGGCTTGCTGACCAGGGTGGATGAAGACGCTCTCTTGGACGAATTCCGCGCCTTGGCGCCGGAATTGCTCGCCAAACACGCGCTTGAGGAAGAACGCAATCAGGTCTTCATCCCCTATCTACAAGAGGTCTACAAACGCTGTGCGGCTGTGGACTTGGGTATCCACCGCTATGGCGGCGCCAACATGCCGTCCTGGCCGTAATATCCGGTCGATGAAAGGAGTTTGCGATGGGTGATAATATCCGAATTTGCGAACTGAACTGGATGGAATATGACCGGCGTCTGCGTGAAGACGCGCCGGTGGTGATGCTGCCTGTGGGCTCGCTCGAACAGCACGGCCCCCATTTGCCGATGAACTGCGACGCTCTTATTCCGACATCGATCTGCGAAGCGGTTGCGGCGCGCACTGGCGGTTTGGTCGCACCGACCATAAATTACGGTTACAAGTCCCAGCCCAAATCCGGCGGCGGCAATCATTTTCCCGGCACCACCAGCCTCGACGCCCAGACCCTGATCTCCCTGGTGCGCGACGTGATCAAGGAATTCGCTCGCCATGGTGTTCGCAAGATGGCGCTGATGGACGGCCATTACGAGAACAACATGTTCCTGGTGGAGGGCATCGATCTGGCGCTGCGTGAGTTGCGGCGCGACGGTATCGACGATCTCAGCATCGCCAAG
>PTKB01000267.1 GCA_002937555.1 Alphaproteobacteria bacterium MarineAlpha10_Bin2
CCTACCGCACACTGTTCGAGCCCGCCGATCTTCCCGCCGGCCTCGCCAAAGAGGTCGAAAACCTCAAGACCGGCACCGGCTATTTCAAGTTTCACTGCGTCATGGACAAAGCGCCGGACGTTTCGTCTTATTTGAACGGATCGGATATTGCCGCCGGCGATGTCTCTTACATATTGATCGCGCCAAGCCTCGATCACTACGCCCGGGCCGGCGCTCAAATGCGCGCCGGGCAACCGTGCACGGAGCCGATCTGTCACCTGCAAGTGCCGACGGTTTACGATTCCACGCTCACCGAGAAAGACGGCGTGATTTGCTCGATCTGGGGACTGTACGCGCCGTCGCGTCTCGCCGAAGGCAATTGGGAAACTCGGCGCAACGAGGCCGGCGAGGCCGTGATCGATTGGGTGAACCGCTTCATCCCCAATTTCCGCGCCGACATACGCGAATGGATGTTCCTCAGCCCGTGGGACATCGAACAGCGCACCGGCATTACCGACGGCGCGATCCGCCATCTCGACGTCGTGCCAGGCCAGTTCCTCGGCCAGCGCCTCGGCTACGAAACGCCGCTCGCCAATTTCTATCTCTGCGGCGGCGGCACCCATCCGGCCGGCGAAGTCACCGGCGCCCCGGGCCACAACGCGGCGCACCACATTCTGCGGGAAACCGCCTGAGCGGCGCGGCTGCGGCAAAGGTGCACATTTGCGTGAGTTCGTTCTCGATGCTGGATCGCGTTCGGCCATTCGTATAGCATCCGTTCGAAAAATTAGACCGGGCGCAGCGCGCAGCCCAGCGGCAGAGCCGCGCCCGGCTTCGAGCCGGTCTAGCGCATAAGAATACCACCGCAATTTGAAAGCAGAAAACATGCTCGACACACCCGCCTATACGCCGCCAAAAGTCTGGAAGTGGATCAACGAAAACGGCGGGACCTGGTCCAAGATCAACCGCCCGACCGCCGGCGCGACACATGAGCAGGAACTGCCGGTCGGCAAGCATCCGCTGCAGCTCTACTCGCTGGCGACGCCGAATGGCGTCAAAGTGACGGTGCTGTTGGAAGAGCTGCTGGCGCTGGGAAAGCCGGGGGCGGAATATGATGCGTTCCTGATCAAAATCGGCGACAGCGAGCAATTCGGCAGCGGCTTCGTCGCGCTCAACCCCAACTCGAAAATTCCGGTGCTGCTGGACCGCAGCACCACGCCGGAGTCACGGGTGTTCGAATCCGGCGCGATCCTGTTGTACCTGGCGGAGAAGTTCGATGCCTTTCTGCCGCACGAGCCGTCGGCGCACGCCGAGTGTCTGTCGTGGTTGTTTTGGCAGATGGGGAGCGCGCCCTATCTCGGCGGCGGGTTCGGTCATTTCTACGCCTACGCGCCGGAGAAATTCGAATACCCGATCGACCGCTATACCATGGAAGTAAAACGCCAACTCGATGTGCTGGATCAGAACCTCGCGGAGCGGCGTTATCTGTGCGGCGATGAATACAATATCGCCGACATCGCCACCTATGCCTGGTACGGAAACCTGGTGCTGAACAACGCCTATGAGGCGGCCGAATTCCTCGACGCGGCGTCTTACAAGAACGTCGTCAGATGGGCGACCGAAATTGAACAGCGCCCGGCAGTAAGCCGCGGCCGGCGGGTCAACAAGACCTGGGGCAAGGAAGAACTACGCGTCGCTGAGCGCCACGACGCCAGCGACATCAGTTAAGGCGCGAAGCGGAATTGGCCTGGGCCAGCGTCAGAGACCCAAATCCGACAAGCCCGGATGTGCATCGGGGCGGCGGCCCAACGGCCAATCGAACTTGCGCTCCGCCGCGGCGATGGGATGCTCGTTGATACTCGCAATGCGCCGTTGCATCAAACCATCCTCGTCGAATTCCCAGTTTTCGTTGCCGTAAGCGCGAAACCAGGTGGCGCTGTCATCGCGATATTCATAGGCGAAGCGGACGGCGATGCGGTTGCCGCCGAAGCTCCATAATTCCTTGATCAGACGATAGTCGAGTTCCCGATCCCATTTACGGGTGAGAAAAGCTTCGATCTCCTCGCGCCCATTAATGAATTCAACGCGGTTGCGCCATTGGCTCTCGATCGTGTAGGCGAGCGCCACCTTGGCCGGATCGCGGCTGTTCCAACCGTCCTCCGCCATGCGCACCTTTTACTTGGCGGTCTCTTCACTGAAAGGGGGTAGTGGGGGTCGCGGCATATTTGGCTCCTCTTGACTTGCAGGGCCGACGGAATCGGCATGATTACGCGGCCGGCCCAAACGATTCTGTATGAATGCGCTCCGATGGGATGCCGCGTGCTTCCAGGGCGGTCTGAATATCGGCCATGAACGCCAAGGGGCCGCACAGCAGGTAATGCGCTTCGCGCAGTGTGAGGTAGGACGCAATTACATCGCCATCGAGCCGCCCGGCAATATCGTAATCGGCGCCGGGTTTGTCTTCAGAGCGCGGTTGGCTATAAGCCGTGTAAAGATTGATCCCTGGACGGCTCGCCGCGAGATTCCGCATTTCGCCGGCCTGATCCTCCCCCAATGAGTTGGTCCAGCCCTATAGTTAGTAGAGGAGGACCAAGGAATGGGAATCAAGAGACACAAGCCGGAAGAGATCGTGACGAA
>PTKB01000268.1 GCA_002937555.1 Alphaproteobacteria bacterium MarineAlpha10_Bin2
GATCGCCCAAATACGCCGCGATGATGTTGCGGTTGAGTTGCAGTAATCTCTTCGGGCATCATTCCCGGCGCGCGCCGAGAAAATGCGACAACTTGAGTTCGGGAGGAGCCAATGGACGGCACAATGATGGATTTTCCGCTAACGCTGACGCCGATTCTGGAGCGCGCCGGCAAGCTCTTTCCCGACGTGGAAATCGTCACCCGCCTGCCGGACAAATCCCTGCACCGATATTCTTACGGAGAATTCCATCGTCGAACCCATCTATTGGCGGCGGGGCTCGAGGACGCCGGCCTGAAGCGGGGTGAGCGTGTCGCCACGATCATGTGGAACAGCTACGCCCATTTGGAAGCCTATTTTGCCGTGCCTTGCGCTGGCGGCGTGCTGCACACTCTCAATTTCCGCCTGCACGAAAACGATATCGCTTACATCGCCAATCACGCCGAGGATCGATTCCTGATCGTCGACGATGTGCTGTTGCCGATATATGAGCGCATCAAAGACAAAGTGAAATTCGAGCGCGTATTCGTCGTGTCGTTCACCGGCGCCGCCAATCCTGACGGGCTCGAAAACTATGAAGAATTCCTGGCCGGCGGTCGAACCGATTACGCGTTCCCCGAGTTGGACGAAAACGAAGCTTGCGCCATGTGTTACACCTCTGGCACCACCGGGCGGCCGAAGGGTGTTGCCTATTCCCATCGCGCTATGGTCCTCCACACATTTTGCGCTGGTCTCGCCGATACAATCGGCCTGACCCAACGCGACGTGCTGATGCCGGTGGTGCCGATGTTTCATGCCAATGCCTGGGGTCTAGCCCATGCCGCCGTGATGATGGGCAGCAAGTTGATCCTGCCGGGGCCCCATTTGGATGCTGAAAGTCTGCTTGGCTTGTGCGACAGCGAGCAGGTGACTCTCGCCGCCGGCGTTCCCACCATATGGATGGGTATCCTGCAGGCACTGGAGGCGGATTCGGCGCGTTGGACTTTGCATCCGGAATTACGCACCGTGGTGGGCGGCTCGGCGGTGCCGGAAGGCATGATGCGCGGATTCGACCGCCATGGAATCACCACCATCCACGCCTGGGGAATGACCGAGACGACGCCGCTCGGATCCGTCTCCCGCCTCAAACGCGGCATGGAAAATCTCAGCGAGGACGAGCGCTATCAGGCCCGCATCAAGCAGGGATTGCCCGTGCCCTTTGTCGAAGTGCGCGTCATCAACGATGAAGGCGAAGCGCCGTGGGACGGTGAAAGCATGGGAGAGTTACAGGTTCGCGGCCCTTGGATCGCTGCCAGCTATTTCAATTCCGAGCAGGGACAGGACAAATGGAGCGAAGACGGCTGGTTCGGCACCGGCGACGTGGTCACCATCGACAAAGAGGGCTACATCAAGATCACCGACCGCACCAAGGACCTGATCAAGTCGGGCGGCGAGTGGATCTCCTCGGTAGATTTGGAAAATGCTTTGATGGGCCATGACAGCGTGCGCGAGGCGGCGGTGATTGCCGTGCCGCATGAAAAATGGACCGAACGCCCGCTTGCCGTGGTGGTGCCCATGGAAGGGACCGAACCCAGCGCCGAAGAACTTGGGAAATATCTCGGTCGTGACTTCGCAAAATGGTGGCTGCCGGACGCCTACGAGTTCGTCGATGATATTCCGCGCACCTCTACTGGAAAATTTCTTAAAACGGCGCTGCGCGAAAAATTCGCCGCGCACATGTGGCGCGACTAGGCAACCGGGAGACTGACATGTTCACACACCATACCGCGGAGTTGGGGGATGTTCGGCTGCACTATGTAATGGCGGGGAGTGGCGCGCAGGCGGTTTGTCTCTTGCATGGCTGGCCTCAGACCTGGTGGGAATGGCGCCGGGTTGTGCCGGTGCTGGCCGAGCATTTTACCGTCGTCGCACCCGATATGCGGGGACTGGGCGATTCATCCTGTCCGGCGGGCGGATATGACAAGCGCACCGTTGCCAACGATATTTGGCGCCTCATGCATGAAACACTTGGCCATCAGCGCTTTTTCCTGGCGGGTCATGATTGGGGCGGGCCGGTCGCATATGCTCTGGCGCACGCCCATGGTGATGCCGTGGCGCGCCTCGCGATTCTCGACGTTGTGGTGCCGTTCGGCAGCGCCGATGCATTGACCTGGGGCGGAAAGCGCTGGCATCACGGATTTCATTGGGTTCAGGATCTGCCGGAAGCGCTGGTGGCGGGACGCGAGCGGATGTATCTCTCATGGTTTTACAACAACCTCGCCTACAACCCGTCGGCGATCACGCCGCAAGATATCGACGAATATGTTCGCGCCTATTCGCAGCCCGGCGTTCTGCGTGCGGGCTTCGAATATTACCGCGCCACGCCCACCGATATTCTACACAACAACGAAAATATGAAGACGCCGCTTGCCATGCCGGTGCTGGCGCTCGGTGGAAGCGGCGGCAAGGGACGTGGCACTCAGGTACTCGAAAACATGCGCGAGCTGGCAAACGACGTGCGTGGCGGCAAGATCGATCAGTGCGGCCATTTGCTCCCGGAAGAACAGCCCGAGGCTGTGGCAC
>PTKB01000269.1 GCA_002937555.1 Alphaproteobacteria bacterium MarineAlpha10_Bin2
CGCAAAGAAATGTGCCTTTCTGCGTGAAGCGGCGCGAATTACCGGCGCTTCGGTGACCATTCACAATATTCGTATCGCGCGCGACGCAACTCCCCACGCGGCTCTGCCGGAGGCCGCGATCGTCACCGCACGGGCGGTTTCTCCTTTGGCCAATTTACTAGATATTGTATTTCCTATCATGTATGACAGAACATGTTGTATATTTCCAAAGGGCACTCAAGCAGATGATGAGGTGCAGGAGGCGCGCCGGCGGTGGAATTTCGATGTTGTGCAGATGCCCAGCAAAATAGAGCCGGGCGCCGTCATCCTCAAAATAAGCCATGTTCGCCGCCATGAGGAGCAAGAGACAGAGGACTGATATGAACCAGGCAAGCGAATTCTCCGTCGGAGCAGATGGCGACAAAGCGGCCGAGGAATCCCCCGCACGGGTCATCGCGGTGGCAAATCAAAAAGGCGGCGTCGGCAAGACGACCACCACGATAAATCTCGGCACGGCGCTCGCAGCGGTTGGTCTAAAGGTCTTGATCCTCGATTTCGATCCGCAGGGAAACGCCAGCACGGGCCTCGGAATCAAGCATGAGAGCCGCCCACCGGGCTGCTATGGCCTTATTCATGGCGCATCTCTGACCGAATGCATCCGTCACACGCAAATACCCAATCTTGACCTGGTCCCTTCTACCGTGGAGCTGGCCGGCGCCGAATTTGAACTGGCGCAAATATCGCGTCCCCAGTTCTTGCTGCGACGCGCGATCCGTGGTGATGACGGTCTGGGCGATGGATCGGCGCGGCACGCCATTGCCCGATACGACTATATATTGATCGATTGCCCGCCGGCCCTTGGCATGCTGACTGTGAACGCGCTTGTTGCTGCGGATTCATTGCTGGTGCCGCTGCAGTGTGAATTTTTCGCCCTTGAGGGCTTGAGCCAGTTATTGAGCATATATGAGCGTGTTCGCAGCTCCTTCAATCATGTATTACAAATTCAGGGCGTCGTTCTGACAATGTATGACCAAAGAAATAACTTGTCCGAACAGGTCGCCGAAGATGTCCGGAATCACTTGGGTTCAAAGGTGTATGACACAGTTATTCCGAGGAATGTGCGTATTTCAGAAGCGCCTTCTTTTGGCAAACCTGTATTACTTTACGATATTCATTGCGCCGGCGCACAGGCCTATGCCCATCTTGCCAGCGAAATGCTGAAACGCGAAGGAGTCAGACTGCCATGAGCGCGGAATCGTCGAATCAAACGCCGCAGCGCATCCGCGGCTTAGGCTCCGGTCTTGCCGCGTTGCTCGGTGATGGCGGCGGCGGCGATAACGCGGTATCCGAATCCACGCCGACCGCGACACGCGTGCTGCCAATCGCCAGTCTACGCGCCGGCAGATTACAGCCGCGCACGGTATTCACCGATTCGGAAATAGATAGCTTAGCGGAATCGATCCGCCAACAGGGCATCATTCAACCCATCCTGGCGCGCCCGGCGAAGGATTCGGATGGCGATTACGAGATCATCGCCGGCGAGCGCCGGTGGCGCGCGGCACAGCGGGCCGGTCTTCACGAAGTGCCTGTTATCGTTCACTTTATTGGCGATCAAGACGCTCTGGAAATTGCCCTGATCGAGAATCTTCACCGCGCCGACCTGAATATTTTTGAAGAGGCGGAAGCCTATCAAACGCTCATGTCCGATTACGGCAACACGCAGGAAGAGGTCGCCCGGGCGCTCGGCCGCAGCCGCAGCCATATCGCCAACACCGTGCGCCTGCTAACGCTTCCGCCCGAGATCAGAAATCTCACCACCGCCGGAAAACTGAGCCCTGGTCACGCCAGGGTGTTGGTCAGCGCGCATAACGCCGTTGAACTCGCCAAAAAGATCGTCAATGAAAATCTCAACGTCCGCCAGACCGAAGCATTGTTGCGGGCGCCCGCCGCCGGGTCCCAATCCCCGCGCCGCGTGAAAGCCGAAAAAAGTGCTGATCTCAAAGACTTAGAGCATACATTAAGCAACCGCCTCGGACTGAAAGTGACCATCACCGAGAAAAAACGCGGCGGAAATTTGAGTGTCCAATACAAAACATTGGAACAATTGGATGAGTTGTTAAAACGGCTTAATTAGCCGCGCCCTCTGCCGGCGCGCACCGCGGCGCCGATTCGTACCAGCGCGCGGGCGGATATTTCATGCGCCGGCATGCCGGTCGTTTTGCAATCGATTTCCGCTTGGCACAATATGTCCAGCGCCTGGGCAATACGCGACACAGACCAACGCGTTGCTTGATTTCGAAAGGCCGGCCGATTCTTGAAAAATATTGGTGGCCGTAAAGCGGCTATCAGTTTGTCGACGGACCCACCGTCCGCCGCCAATCCGACCACATAATGGAGTTGTAAAAATCTTCTGGCGACCGAACGCATCGCGCTAATAGGTTGAGCTCCTTGTTCAAGCGCCAGTTCCAGAAATCGATCGACATTGGCCAACTCACCGCCCGCTACCGCATCGGCTAGCTGATCGAGCGACCACACCCCCGCGTCACCCGCGCCATCC
>PTKB01000027.1 GCA_002937555.1 Alphaproteobacteria bacterium MarineAlpha10_Bin2
CGGCGGTCAATGAGGCGCGTGCAGCGTCGGGCGCGCCGGAGATCCGCTGCGGCATCGCGCTTCATGTTGGCGATGTGCATTACGGCAATATCGGCGGCGAGCGCCGGCTCGACTTCACCGTCATCGGCCCGGCGGTAAACTTGGCCAGCCGGGTCGAATCCTTGTGCGGCCAACTCGGCAAGGATCTACTGTTGAGCGCAGATTTCGTCGCCGAAAGCGGCATCCAATGCACGCCCCTCGGCAGCTTCGCCCTCAAAGGCATCGCCGCCGAGCAAACGGTCTATGTTCCGGATGCGCCTAAAGCGGCGCCTGATCCGGCGCCGGGCTGAGGGACACGCCGATAATGCGCCAATCGCCGCTCGACTGGCGTCTCAGCGAATAGCGCGCCAGCACCGTCACGCCGTTTTCCCCGGTCAGGATCAGGGGCTGCATGAAGTGGTCGCCGATCGCGAAAGGCTCGAGAAATTCGACGAATTGCGGCCGGTACACCGGCGCATATTGCTGGCGCACCATTTCCATAAAAATTTCCGGCGAGGCAAAAATACTCTTAATACCCGGCGCCGCGTAGGCAAACGCCGCTTCGCCGTCATCGCGCTTGAAGGCTTCCATCTGCCCCGAAATCACCGCCTGGACGCCGGCGATATCGGCCTCGGGCGGAGCGTCTTCGGCATGGAGAGCGCCGGACAGAACGGTGATGCAAAACAGCAATGCGGCGACCAGGCGAAACGGATAATGCATTAACTTCTCCTCCGCGCTTCATTTGCATATAGAGGAAACTACGCGCCGGACCATGTTTTGGATGCGCCTTCGACGATTGCGCCCCAAGCACATGCCCGCCATGCTAACCGAAATCCGCCAATTGGGAGGAAAATCCATGTCCGCAGCACCCGGTCCGCACCGCTTCGACGATGTTCGCGTCATTTTGGCCCCCAACGGCACCGCGACGACGAAAGCGATTACGCCGAACTTCTATGCCGAGCTCGATGGCGAGTTCAATAATTTCGAAGGCCATATTCTCGTCATGGCGCACAGCTTCAGCGAAGACTGGGGCATGTGGGAGATGCACCCGATGGGAGACGAGATCGTCGTCCTCCAGGAGGGCGACGTCGATTTCGTGCTGTGGCGGGACGGCGCAGAGGCCGTTCTCAACATTCAGGAGCCGGGCAGCTATGTCGTCGTGCCGCAAGGCGTCTGGCACACCGCACGGCCGCATAAAAAAACCAGCATGATCTTTTTCACCCCCGGCCAGGGGACGCGCAACGAGGCGACGCCTGGCTAACGCGCCTCCTGATTGTCCCAGGCGAGCTTCGCAAGTCGCATCGCGCGCTCGCCGAAATCCATGGCGCTGGCCGAGCTGGCATTGCCTTGCAGCGCGCGGGCATAGATGCCTTGCGAGATCGACGCCAAGCGGAACATGGCGAAGGTGATGTAAAACGGCCAATCCTGAATGCCGTCCTCGCGCCCCGCGGCGCGGCAATAGGCTGCGACATGTGCCGCCTCATCCGGAATGCCCAGCGCCGAGATGTCCGCGCCCCGCAGGCCCGGCAGGCTCTCGTCGCCGGTCGCGAGATGATAGGGCAGGCAATTATAGGCGAGATCAGTCAGCGGATGACCGAGGGTCGAAAGCTCCCAATCCAACACGGCGGCGATGCGTGGCGCGCTCGGCGCGCCCGGCGCAATTTGTTCTTCCGGCGCGAGAATGACATTGCCGAGCCGATAATCGCCATGCACCAGGCTGGTCTCGTCGCCTCCCGGAATATTGCGCGGCAGCCAGTCCATCAGCCGGTCCATCTCAGCGATTTCGCCGGTTTTCGAGGCTTCGTACTGGCGGCTCCACAGGGCGATTTGGCGCGCGACATAGTTTTCATGCTTGCCGTAATCGCCAAGCCCCGCTGCTTGCCAATCGATGCCGTGTAATTGCGCCAACACTTCCGCCATCGAAGCGTAAATCGCGCCGCGCTCGGCCGCCGTCATGCCGGGCAGCGCCGGGTCTAGGCAGACCCCGCCCGCGACATATTCCATCACATAAAACGGCGTGCCGATAATGCTCTCGTCTTCGCACAGATGGAGCGCACCCGGCACCGGCACGTCATGTTCGGCGAGCGCCGAAATGATGCGGAACTCACGCTCGATGCGGTGCGCGCCGGGTAATAGATCGCCCGGCGGCTTCTTGCGCAGCACCACCTGCCGCGCCTCGGCATCCAGAAGAAAGGTCGGATTGGATTGGCCGTCCTTGAACTGACGCGCCGTCAGCGCGCCGCCGAATTGCGGCAATTGAGAAGTGAAATAATTGGCGAGCACATCGAGGTCGAGGCGATGGGCGGCGCGGACTTCGGTAAGTTCAGGAAGGTGGCGCGTATCGGCCATGCGTTCGCCTTAATGCCGGGGTTGGTCAAGCGCCGGAGGCTGATTTCCCGTCGCTATCTTTTTCGCGTTGATGTTTTCGGTAGTGTGCGGCGTCGGCCCAGCATTTGTCGAGGATGACTTCGAGCGCCGTGGCGACGTCGGATTTGCCGGATGAGCGCGCCTTGATGACGCAATCCTCCAAGAGGTCGGTCACCCGCCTCCGCACGCGCTTGGAGCGGATGGCGAGCGGCTTGCCGTTGCCGTCTTCTTTGGCGCCCCGGGCCGGAGCATCGAATGGCGGCGCGTAGGAAGCGCCATATCTGAGTTCGGCCGAGGTCATACCGGCGAGAGCGGCGATTTTGGCCAGCATATGCTCGCTCGGCGCATGTTTGCCCTGTTCCCAGCGCGACACCGCGCCCTGGCTGACGATGAGGGTATCGGCGAACTTGGCCTGGGTCAGGCCGAGACCCTCGCGCAGCGCCTGAATTCTGGCGGCAAACTCCATTTCCATCGCGTGTTACTCCTCGCATCTCCCGGCGAATCACCTTGTTGCGAACGCATATCATAGTTTCGTCATTATGCGTAGAACGAATTTACCATCTTGCACAACGGTTCGGCGCCGGGGAGGATTTCGTGATGTTTCGTCTAATCCGTGCTGGCTCTTGTCCTTATCCGCTAAAACCGTTGCTCACCGGGGATCACAGGGAATCACAGGGGATCAGTGGCTGCTATGGCCGTTAAAGCGGCCGCGCCCGGCATGGGTCCCACGACTGTGGGCTTCGGTGTCTAACCCACTGGCAAGGCCGAAGCCCTCATTGCCGATCGCCGCGACACCGCTCTCGATCTTGGCCAACAGGATCTCCAGGGTACGCATCTCGTCGCTGTCGAGATCGGCCATCAGCTTGTCCTGATAGGCATGCGCCACGGGGATGATCTGGTCATAGACCTCAAGCCCGGTATCGCTGAGATAGAGCTTTGAGCGGCGCCGGTCGCTGGGATCTGAATCGCGGCGGATACGCTCGAACTGCAACAGACGCGCCACACCGCGGCTGACCCTGACCTTGTCCATCGCCGTCAGTTCGCACACCTCATTGGCGGAAACCCCGGGAAAGCGTCCTAACACGGTCATGATGCGCCATTCCGGCACGGTCAGATCGAAGCGCGCACCGCATATAACCTGGCCAAGCCGCGGCTGACGCGGCTGGCGATGACGGAGAGCTGATAGGGCAGGAAGCTTTCCAAGGCGATGCGGTTGTCGCCGCGCAGCGGCTCGATGTTGAGATCCTGATAAACTTTCGCCGAATTGGTTGCCATGTCCTGTCTCCTGAATTCGTTGCCTCTCCCCCCTATTTTTGCACGATACGAATAAGTGCCAAGTATAAGTATTCGTAATAGTCATATAAATTCGCGCGCCAATCCAAATATCCCCGGAAAACGGCGAATTTTCCCGAGGAGGGGGAAATAGCGACTGACGCGCGCACATGGCCGCGCCGCGACCTTTGCGTTACTCTTTTCTCCGGTGCGGCAAAATGGTGGGGTGCAAATGAGCACTAAACATCACGACCCTCTAGTCATCGAATGCAGCCGAGGCCCGGCCATCGAAAGCACGCATTTGGTCGATGCCGCCATCGTCGATGCGTCAGGCAAGCTGGTCGAGGGGTGGGGCGATGTCGAGCGCATGGTCTATCCGCGCTCGGCGGTGAAATCAATCCAGGTATTGCCCTTCCTGGAAAGTGGCGCAGCGGACGAAACGCAAGCGACGGATGCCGAGATCGCCTTGGCCTGTGCCTCGCACAACGGCCAGGAAGCGCAAGTGAAGGCCGTCCGCGAGTGGCTGACGCGGATAGGTCTCGGCGAAGAGCATCTCGAATGCGGCGGGCATCTGCCCTATCACACGGAGAGCGCCGCGGAATGCATCCGCCAGGGTGACGCCGGGCTCCCGGTCTACAACATGTGTTCGGGCAAGCATTCGGCGTTTCTCGTCACCGCCAAGATGTTGGGCGAAGAGACGCGAAATTACATCGACCGCGAGCATCCGGTGCAACAGCGGGTGAGCGCCGCCATCGCTGAGATGACGGGTTGGGATATCTCGCGCTCACCCTGGGCCATCGACGGCTGTTCGATCCCGACGATCGGCCTGCCACTCCATGCGCTTGCGCGCGGTGCCGCCAATATCGCCGATGCGTCCGCGCAACCGCCGTCGCGCCAGGCGGCGATCACGCGCATCTGCGCCGCCATTGCCGCCGAGCCCTTCATGATCGCCGGTGACGGGCGTGCCTGCACCGACATCATCTCGGCGATCGGCGACAAGGCCTTCATCAAGTTCGGCGCCGAAGGGGTATTCTTCGCGCCGCTCCTGTCGCTCGGCCTCGGTCTCGCGCTCAAGGTGCGCGACGGCGCCACCCGCGCCGCCGACACCGCCATCGCTACCTTGCTTTACAACCTGGGATTGTTAAGTGGTGCGGCCGAAGAGAAGCTGGCCGGCTATTTATCAACTACTTTAGCAAACTGGCGCGGCACCCCCATCGGCACCGTCCGCGCCGTGCTGGACGGCTAGCCATGTGCGCCTTCACAGCCGGCTCGCATTAGAGCTAATCCGGCACCGACGCGGCGCCGGATATATTGTCGTTATGACGCGAGCGACACTTCCTGATAGTCGTTCTCGCAAGGAGCGCCTTCCGTCACCCACATCTTGCGCGCCTTCAACGCGATAACGATTGAGTTGCGAGTCTCGAGCTGCAAGGTTTCGTCCTCATTTTCGTCGACATGGGCGCAGATCGAATGAGGATGGGAGAAATGGTCTGACATGCAGTCATGAATGGATTGTACGTCCATCTCCTGACCCTGGCGGATCAGCTTCTCCAGCCGCTTGTGGCGATACATCGAATTGGGCCACAGCTTCGCCACTTCCGAATCGATATCGAGCGCGCAGAAATGGTTGGAGTGGGTGAGCACGCTATCCTCCGGATACATGAAGCCGGCCCTGTCGGGTCCAGCCTCGATATCCATCGCCTCGCCGTCCTCATGGCCGACGATAAAATTCATCGACACCGTGCGGTTCGTTGCGCAGAGACCGACAAGCGCATCATGCATGTTGCGCGCGTTCAATACATCGCGTACGCGCATGCGGAACGGCCTTTCGTAGCGGTAACTGCCGTCTTCGGTCGACATCAGCGCGTTGATGACGACGCCGATACCGGCTTCGTTCACGCCCTGCATGCCGCCCACGGTGCCGGTTTCGCCATGACAGATGAAATCGGTCTTATCGTCGCGCGAAACCCGCGCCACCATTGTCTTTACGCCTGGAATCCAGTCCCAGTTCTGGCCGATCAGCGTGTCGCCGGATTTGCTCTTCTCCGGCATGATGGCGAATCCGGTGCAGCCGTCGGTGGCGCCTGCGATGGCTTCCAATCCAGCGCGCTTGAACATGTCGATGATCATTTCATAGCGAACATTGAGCATCGCGATCTCGTTCAGGCTTTGGCCTGAGCCTTCGGCCACGCCGCGCATTTCAGCGGTAAATTCGCCGTCGTAGCGGTCCAAAGGCGCGATCCATTTTTCCGCTTCGCCCAGCACCGCGCCCTCGTCGAAGCCAAGCTTTTCGAAGCGCGCGAGATAGACCTCGATATTGTGGCGGATATCGCCGCGCAATTCCTCTCCATGAATGCGCCCGCGCATTCCTGGATCATGTCCGAGATCCAATACCGGAATAGCCATGCTCAGCCTCCAATTTCCGTTGGCCCGTATCGGGGAGGAGAGAGATTACCGCAGCTGGCGCCAATCCGTAAGCCGATTCGCCGATTTGCCTTGGCGGACGGGATGCGGAAAATGGATTTGTTCCGGAATTGGAGAGGGTTGGACAATGGAAATCGGCATTTACGCCAATACGCACGGCCAGGGATACCGCGACGATACGGATATGTTCCTGAGCCACACGCCGTTTGAGGAGATGCGCCCGGTGCGCACCGCACAATTGGCGGAAAAACATGGCTTTCATTCGGTTTGGTATCCCGATCATGTCTGCATGCCGATCCAATCCGGCAGCGCACACACTGCCAACGTTTCGGGCAAGCGCGCCTATCAGCCGCATCACAACATGCTCGATATGGCGGTGGTAATGGGCGCCGCGGCGGCCTGTACAAGCCGCATCAAGCTCGGCACATCGGTGTTGATCGCGCCTTACCGCCACCCGCTTTCGGATGCACGCCAATTCGCCACCGTCGACCTTCTCTCGCAAGGCCGCCTGATGCTCGGCGTCGGCTCCGGCTGGATGCAGGAGGAATTCGCCGCCTGTGGTCAGGATTACCAAGTGCGCAACGCCCAGACCGACGAATGCCTGCAAATCTATAAGCGTTCATGGACCGAGGAAAAAGTCGAATTCGACGGCAAATATTACAAGTTCGAGGATGTCTCGATGGACCCCAAGCCCGTGCAAAAGCCGCACCCGCCCATCGTATTCGGCGGCAACACGCCGGCCGGCGCGCGCCGCGCCATCCGCCATTGCGATGGCCTGTACCCGCTGTTTTTGGATACCCATTGCGAGCCCGACCGTTTCCAGCCGCTACAGGAACTGATCCGCAGCGAAGCTGACACGCTCGGACGAGACCTCACTCAATTCCGCATGATGGCCGCCGCCTCGGCGCGCATTACGGATGCCAGCGACCCGCAATCCCAGGAGAGCCCGCGCCCGACTTGCACCGGCACCGGCGAACAAATCCTCGAACATCTGCAAGCCCTCGCCGACGCCGGCTTCTCCATGATCGTCTGCATGATGATGTGCCCGTCCGGCAGCCTTGCCGAGCAAGAAGAGCAGATCCAGCGCTTCGGCGAAGAGGTCATTCCTCAGGCGAAAGGCATCGCGCCCAAGGGAGAGTGGAAATTGGTCGATTAGAATGCGGCGGAGATTTGACCGGTTTAGGTCCGTGACCTAATTTGAACCAGCAGATCAATCGGCGGGGGCCATATCATGGCGGACGCGTACAAAGTTTATTGGCAGCCGGGCTGTACTTCTTGTCTGCGCGCCAAGGAATTTCTGAAAGAGCATGGGATTCCGTTCGAATCCATCAATGTGCGTGAGGATAACGACGCGATGGCGGACTTGGCGCGCCTTGGAGCAATGTCGATTCCCGTCATCACCCGCGGCGACGACTTCGCGTTTGCCCAGGAAATTCGTGATTTGGCAGATTTCGTTGGCGTGAAACTCACCCGCGCGCAATTGCCTCCGGCCGAGCTGAATAAGAAAATCGATCTCATCCTGGCGGCGGCGCAGCGTTTCGTGAAACAGATTCCAGCCGATACATTACGCGTCAATTTGCCGGGGAGAGACCGCAACTGTCTCGATCTTGCCTACCATATATTCGTCATTCCGACGGCTTTTCTTGATGCGGTGCGGGGCGGGGCGGTCACCTTCGAGCATTTTGAACGGATGCCGCCGCCTGAATTTGACACGGTGGAGAAGGTATCCGCCTACGGCCAGGACGTACGTAAGGATTTTGCCGCCTGGTGGCGCGAAGGCACCGTGCCGGGCACGGTGAACACATATTATGGTGTGCAGCCGACACAAGGCGTGATGGAGCGCACCGCCTGGCACGCGGCGCAGCATTGCCGTCAGCTTATGACCGTGGTGGCGAATGCCGGGTTGGAACCCGACGGCCCTCTGGGTGAGGCCGAACTTGGCGGCTTGCCGCTTCCCGACGAAGTCTATGACGATGAAGTTCCGATGCAAGCTGGGGCGGCGGCGAACGGGTGAGCGAAACGCCCGCCATCCAGGCCGTTATCGTTCCGGTGACGGCATTTCAACAGAACTGTTCGGTCTTCTGGTGAACCCAGACGATGAAATGCACGGTGGTCGATCCTGGCGGCGATCTTGAACGCATATTGGGCGCCGCCGGCGAATATTATGTCGAAATTGAGAAAATTCTCGTCACGCACGGCCATATCGATCATTCCGGTAACGCCGCGGAGTTAGCCGCCCAGCTGGATGTTCCCATCGAGGGGCCCCATCCAGACGATTTTTTCTGGATCGATATGATGACCGAGCAGGGCGAGCAATGGGTTGTCGCCGGCGCCGGGCTGTTTGGACCGACGCGCTGGCTCGATCAAAGCGACAGCGTCTCCTTCGGTAATTTGATGCTGGCCGTGCTGCATTGCCCCGGTCACACGCCGGGCCATCCGTTCGTTTCCGACGCCGCGCTGGAGGCTTCGGCAAACTGACAAAAATCTGTGTGTTCGGCGCTTGAGGCGGAGGGGTTATTCAGCGTATGTTGACCGCCGCGTACGCTCCCAAAGGGACTGTCGTTGCGCGCATTCGAGCGATTTCGGCCGGGCGTTTCCGCCCGTTCCGGCGACCGACGACTAGCACAAATTAAAGGACCGAAATGAACGCCCTTACATATGAATCACCCGGCTCGGTGGATGAGGCGGTGAAACTTCTGGCGGCGGCCGGTAGTGATGCCAAAATTCTCGCAGGCGGCACCGATCTGCTCGTGCAATTGCGCATGGGCATGATTAAGCCCGCCCTAATTGTTGATGTGAAAAACATATCTGAAACTACTGTTATTAAAGAAGAAAGCGGAGGCTATCGTGTCGGGTCAGCGGTTTCGGGCGCGGAGTTGGGCGAGCATGACGGTATGAATAATACGTGGCCTGGTGTTGTTGAGGCGCTCGAGCTGATCGGCTCGACACAGATTCAGGGACGCGCTTCCATGGGCGGAAATTTGTGCAACGCGTCGCCGGCTGCCGATGCCGTTCCCGCCATGATCCCGGCGGACGCCGTGTGCACGATTGCCGGACCGGATGGACGGCGCGAGGCGCGGGTCGAGGACATCGTTACCGGCCCCGGCCAGACGTCCCTCAAGGCCGGCGAAATGGTCGTTGATTTTTACTTTCCGCCGCGCCCGGCACGGTCGGGCGATGCATATTTGCGCTTCATTCCGCGTACCGAGATGGATATTGCCGTGGTTGGCGCCGGAATCAGCTTGACGCTCGACGAGGCGGGCGTTTGCAGCGCGGCCCGCGTCGCGCTTGGCGCCGTCGCAGCGACCCAGCTGGTGGTCGAAGATGGTGCTGCGGCATTGATTGGTAGCACGCTCGATGATGCCGCGCTGGAGAAACTCGACGCCGCGGCGCGCGCCGCCTGCCGTCCGATCGACGACAAGCGCGGAACCATCGAATATCGCACCAAAGTAGCCGGTGTGCTGGCGCGCCGCGCCGCCAAGATCGCGCAGCAGCGCGCCGAGGGCTGAACAATGGCTAAAATTCACGTCTCCACTACCGTAAACGGCGAGCCCACCGAGTTTTTATGCGAGCCCCAGCAGACCCTTCTCGACGTTCTGCGCGATGAGTTGCGTCTAACTGGCAGCAAGGAAGGCTGCGCCACGGGTGATTGCGGCGCCTGCAGCGTCACCCTTTACGGCCGCCTGATCTGTTCCTGCCTGGCGCTCGGCGCCGAGGCGGAGGGCCATGAGATCGAGACCATCGAAGGCATGGCAGACGGCGACAGCTTCCATCCGCTGCAGCAGAAATTTCTCGAACATGCAGCGCTGCAATGCGGCATCTGCACGCCGGGCTTTCTGGTTGCCGCCAAATCGCTGTTGGAAAGGAACTCCGATCCCAGCGAAACCGAAGTGCGCTATTGGTTGGCCGGAAATCTTTGTCGCTGTACGGGATATGATAAAATTATTCGCGCTGTGCTCGAATGCGCCGCCGACATGAGAGGAGCCTGACCATGACGAGTGAGAACGGTGAACTGAAATGGGTCGGTAAAAGCCCGATCCGTCCTGACGGCGCCGACAAAGTGACGGGACGCGCCAAGTTCGGCGCCGATCTCATGCTCCCCGGTATGCTGGTCGGTAAAGTTCTGCGCAGCCCGCACGCGCATGCGAAGATCAAATCCATCGACACGTCCAAGGCCGAGGCATTGCCCGGCGTGAAAGCGGTGGTGACTTCTGCCGATATGGCCGAAATGCAGCCAGAGTGGGTTGCGGCGGGTGAAGTGCAAATTAATTTTCTCGATCTCTCGAACAACATATTGGCCAGCGGCAAAGTGCTTTATGACGGTCATGCCGTGGCCGCCGTGGCGGCGACAAATTCGGCCATCGCCAATGCTGCATTGGAACTGATCGAAGTAGATTACGAAGTACTGCCACATGTTATCGATGTCGAAGAAGCTATGGCGCCGGATGCTCCCATCCTGCATGACGATATGTTCACGCAAGGTGTAACGCCGACTCCGGACAAACCATCCAACGTGTTCAAAGAAGTCGATATCGCCGTGGGCGATGTCGAAGCAGGATTTGCCAAGGCCGATCTCATTGTCGAGCGCAGCTTCAAAACGGCAGCGGTGCATCAAGGCTATATCGAGCCGCACGCCGCTGTGGCGAGCTTCAGCGAAGACGGCCAAGCAGAGCTTTGGTGCTGCACCCAGGGCCATTTCACCGTGCGCGCCTATTGCGCCAAATTGCTCGGCATGGACCTTTCAGATTTACGTGTGACCGCGTCCGAGATTGGCGGCGGTTTCGGCGGCAAAACCACGGTTTATTTGGAGCCGGTCGCGCTCTTGCTGTCGCGCAAGGCCGGACGTCCGGTACGCGCCGTGATGACACGCGAGGAAGTGTTCCGAGCCTCCGGCCCCACCTCCGGCGCCTCGACCTGGGCCAAAATTGGTGTGACCAAGGACGGAAAAATTGTCGCTGGCGAAGCGATTCTAAAGTATCAGGCTGGCGCCTTCGCCAGTTCGCCTATTCAGCCCGGCTGTATGTGCGCCTTTGCGCCCTACGATGTCGAGAACGTCAAGGTGAAGGGCTACGACGTTGTGAGCAATCGGCCCAAGGTGGCCGCCTACCGCGCGCCTGGCGCGCCGATTTCCGAACACGCGGTCGAATCCGTATTGGATGAGATTGCCAAGAAACTCGGCATCGATCCGCTGGAACTGCGTGAGAAAAACGCTGCCAAGGAAGGCACCAACGCCGCATACGGCCCCAAATTCGGCCCCATCGGCTTTGCCGACACGTTGGCGGCGGCCAAGGCGCATCCGCATTACTCGGCGCCGCTCGGACCCAATCAGGGCAGGGGTGTGGCGTCGGGCTTCTGGTTTAATATCGGCGGCGAAAGTTGCGCCACGCTGAATGTCGGCGAAGACGGAACGTTGGTGCTCGCCACTGGTAGCCCGGACATCGGTGGTTCACGTGCTTCCATGGCCATCATGGCGGCGGAAACTCTCGGCATCGACGTGGCCGATGTTCGGCCGATCGTCGCCGATACCGCTTCGCTCGGATACACTTTCCTTACCGGTGGCAGCCGCGTCACTTTTGCCACTGGCATGGCGGTGATCGAAGCGTCCAAGCAGGTTATCGAGACATTGCGCGAGCGCGCTGCAAAGATCTGGGATATCAGTATTGACGCGGTGATTTGGGAAGACGGCTTTGCCAAACCGGCGGGTGCGAACGCGGGAGAGTTTGAGCCGATGTCTTTGGGCGAGATCGCCGCCCAGGCCGGCAAGACGGGTGGCCCGATTTCCGCCAATTCATCGATTAACGCTGAGGGCGCCGGGCCCGGCTTCGGCACGCATATTTGTGATGTGGAAGTGGATCTGGAAACCGGCGCCGTGACGGTGCTGCGCTATACGGCCGTGCAAGATTGCGGCAAGGCTATTCATAAAGCCTATGTGGAAGGCCAAATTCAAGGCGGCGCGGCGCAGGGCATCGGCTGGGCGCTGAACGAGGAATATATCTATAACGATGAGGGCCGGCTCGATAATCCGGGCTTCCTCGATTACCGCATTCCGGTCGCCTCAGATCTCCCCATGATCGACACGGTGATCGTCGAGGTGGCCAATCCCAACCACCCCTACGGTGTGCGCGGTGTCGGCGAGGTACCGATTATCCCGCCCATGGCGGCTGTGGGGAATGCCATTGACAGCGCTATTGGCGTGCGCATGACGGACCTGCCGATGTCGCCACCGAAGATTCTGGCGGCGCTCGACAATGGCTCCTAAAAGCGCGTAAGGGCATTTGAGGATGGCGCGCATCATCCTCACCTCGGGCCTCGGTAATCAATATGCCGGCGGCCAAACCGAGTTCGAGATCGAGGCGGCGAATGTGCGCCGCCTCATCGCCGCGCTGGAAGAGCGCTTCCCCGGCATCGGCCCCGAGTTGGAGCGTGAAATGGCCGTCGCTATTGACGGCGAAATTTACCAGGACCCTTTCCTGGAAACCATCGCGCCTGAAAGCGAAGTTTATTTCCTGCCACGCATCGGCGGCGGGTAGCGGTGCGCCGGACGTGGCCGGTTTTGGGGCTCAAGAACCGATATAACTAAGCCATCCCGTGATGATGTATTTTTCTTCTTTCGGCGCCGGGATGCCGCGGTGGGTGTGGGTGAAACCGGCGGGCCATATGTTGGTGACGCCCTTTTTGGCCGGGCTAATATAATCCTGATAAACGAATTCCGTGCCGCCGCCCTCTTTGACGGTATTGAGGTTGGTCTGGAAAGCGAGCACGCGGTGTGCGATATCGAGCCCGCTCGATTCATAGTGCTCGCCGAAAAAAGCGCCGCCCGGTTCGTAATGTTGAACTTGCGGAGGCTCCAAAAATCCGACTTTGGCGCCGCTTGTGGCCAGCACGGGGAACTCCTTCATGTAAAGTTTCATGCTCGACATCACATGTTCGCGATAGGCGCGGACGGCTTCCGTGTAAATTTCGATCGGCAAGCAGTTGAGGCTGACGTCTTCGGAATCCTTCCACTCCTTGTCGACGCCTTTGGCGCTGATTCCGGCATGCGCAAAACCGAGTTCCTTTGCCGTCTTGAAGCCATTAATCAGACGATCGCAGAGGGCGGGTTGCTCCATTTTGTATGACTTGATCCACTGCATTGCGAGTTCTCGCGAGATTTGAACGAAATCGCTTAACTTTATGATTCAGGACGAAATTTATCCAGAGCAATTAGCCGTCATTCAGATGATGCGAAGACGGTACGAGAAACCATTCTCCGATCAGCGCCAGTTCCGCATCCGCGTTCGTCATTAGTTTGTTCCGCAAACCCTGAAGCAGGCCGCCGAACGCCGTCTCTTGCCAAAACCAGTCCTGGATATCACGGCCCGAGGCATTGCCGGGCTGGGCCGTCGCGGCATCCAGGTAGAAGGCCTTGAGATCGTCCACGGCGAGGCGCAATCCTTCAGAGGTGGAGATGCCCAGGACCGGTGTGTCCTTGGGTTCCCCTTCTATGAACGACAGCACCACTTCGCGTGCTATTTCCACCGTCAATCCGCTGGCGCCGAGATTGGATCGTCCGCAATTTTCAATCGCCATATCGTACCATGGCCAAAGGCTTTTCATCTCGCGCTCGACAATTTGTCGTGACGTTTCGTCCGTTCGGCGGTGGGCGGGGGGAGAGAGATTGATCGGGCAAACCCAGCCCTCCATCTCCGCTTCCGTCGCTTTCGGTGCCTCTTCCGCGTAATCCTCCAGCACTGGGCCTTATTTCGCCTGTAGCAATTCGAGCGTCGCCATCAAAACGCGGCGTTGAAAGGGCACGTCGTTGGGCGGTCCGAACGGCCGGCCAAGCTCGAACGGAACCCACAAGGCGCGCGGCGGCCGGGTCTTCTCGCTATGTAGGCGTATCAGGCTGATTTGCGTCGTCGCCAACCCTTCTTCTTCCAAATAATGTGCCAGCCCGCCCACGGCGCGCGTGCAAAAGGGTCAGATCGGGACGAGCAGAACCGCGTTGACGCCGTCCGCTTTCAGGAGACCGGCCATTTGGCGCGTTGGCGCTTCCATTTCCTCGGGCGCCGTCGAACCCTGAAACGCGTAATGGTATTTTGCCACCGATTCGATTACGCCTTCCTCGGCCAACTCGTTGAGCCGATCGATGGGGAAGCAGACGTTCATATCCTGCTGATAACCGGCACGGTCGAAATTGGTCGAAACGTGGCTCATGACCAAGTCCTCCGTCGCCGTCTCGCCCAATATGACGCGGTAATCCGTAGCGCCCCATTCGAACGGCCGGTCGCCACGCCGCTGCAGGCCCGCCGTCGAGACCACCGCCACCCGGCATTCCGGGAGCGCCGGCGCCCGCACCCACGGGTCGTTGTCAAATTCAGGGCATTCCAGTTCGATCAATTCCTCGCGCATCAACGCATCGATGTCTTCCAGTCGAGTCATGCGAACTCCTTATTTTTTACGTCTCTTCGCCGAAGAGTACCCTGACTTCCGCTTTGCTCGCCATCATTTCACCGATCCGGGTGGCGGCGGCGAAACCGCTGTCATGAAACATGGCGAGCACGGATTCCGCCGCCTCCGGTGCGCATGCAACCAGGAGTCCGCCGCTGGTTTGCGGGTCGCAAAGTATGCTTTGCCGCCAAGATTCGATATTCGCCGGCAAGCGCACCTCTTTGCCGTAACTTTGCCAATTGCGCGTTGCCGCGCCGGTGCTGGCGCCGGCCAAGGCGAGGCTCCGTGCGGAGGGCAGGATCGGCAGCGAGTCCAGCGTCAAATTCGCCGCGAGGCCGGCGCCCCGGCACATTTCCAGGAGATGCCCCAAAAGGCCAAAGCCGGTCACGTCGGTCATCGCATGCACTGCGGAATGCTCGGCCAACGTCATGCCCACTCGATTGAGTTGGGTCGCGGTCTCCAACAATTCCCGATAGCCCGCTTCGTCGAGTTCGCCGCGCTGCAACGCACCGCTCAAGATGCCGATTCCGAGTGGCTTGCCTAGGATCAACATGTCACCGGCCTCGGCCGTATCGTTGCGCTTGATGCGTTCGGGCGCGACCAGGCCGATGGCCGCTAGGCCGTAGATCGGCTCCGGCGCATCTATCGAATGGCCGCCGGCAATGGCGACACTCGCCGCTTCGCAGGCCGCGCCGCCGCCGGCCAAGATTTGCCGGATCACCTCGACCGGCAGCTTGTCGATCGGCATACCGACGATCGCGAGCGCCAGGATCGGCCGCCCCCCGGTCGCATAGATGTCGGAGAGCGCGTTGGTCGCGGCGATGCGGCCGAAATCGAAAGGGTCATCGACGATCGGCATGAAGAAATCGGTGGTCGCGACCACGGCCTGATCGCCGTCGATGCGATAAACGGCGGCATCGTCGCTCGAACCGTTTCCCAACAGCAGAGCCGGGTCGGCGAACGCCTGCGGCAGCCCGTCCAGAATGTCGCTGAGGATTGCCGGCGCGATCTTGCAGCCGCAGCCGCCGCCATGCGAAAGCTCGGTCAGGCGAATATGGCTGTCATCCGCCATGACAGGCCCCGGTTTGTACGTGAGCGTCTAGGCCGGCTTCATTGCCTGAAAAGCGTAGCCGAAGACCTCGAATGCACGCGCGTTCTTCTCTCCGCCGGCGTCGCCGAAGGTATCGACCGGCGGGCCGATCTCGATATCGACAAAACCGATATCCTCCATCATCTTGCGCCAGCCTGCGCACGGCAGGCCACCGGCAATTCAAGATGTCCAGAGGTCGATATTGGCGATGGCCGAAGCAGGCACCGACTTGCCGTTGGCGATATCGGCGAATTGCAGCGTGCCGCCCGGGCGCAGCACCCGCATGATCTCGCCGAAGGCCTGTTTTTTATCTGCGCAGAGGTTGATCACGCCATTGGAAATAACCACGTCGGCCCAGCCGTCTTCCACCGGCATATCCTCAATCAGGCCTTCGCGGAATTCGACATTGCCGGTATCCATCGCCTTGGCCGTGGCGCGGGATTTCGCCAGCATCTCCTCGGTCATATCGATGCCGACCACTTGGCCGCTCGGCCCGACCTGGGTTGCGGCGACGAAACAGTCGAAGCCGGTGCCGGAGCAGATATCGACAACTTTCTCGCCTTTCT
>PTKB01000270.1 GCA_002937555.1 Alphaproteobacteria bacterium MarineAlpha10_Bin2
AAGATGCGCACCGAGGCAACCGGTTACGGGGCCATGTTCTTCCTGCGCAATATGTTAGAGCAAGCTGGTGACAGTATGGAGGGAAAACGTTGCCTCGTTTCGGGTTCGGGAAATGTCGCCACCCACGCGGCCGAGAAATGCCTCCAACTTGGTGGCACACCGCTCACGCTTTCTGATTCAGGGGGCTTTATTCTTGCGGCCAATGGCCTCTCCCAGGAACAGATAGACTGGGTCAAGGATCTGAAGGGTGTGCGCCGGGGCCGCATTTCGGAAGCAGCGGACGAATTCAACGATATCACTTTCCATGAGGGCCAGAGGCCATGGGGCGTCGAAGCAGATTGCGCCATGCCAAGTGCAACGCAGAATGAGATCAATGGCGAAGAAGGCGCGACATTGCTTAAAAACGGCGTCAAAGCCGTTGCCGAAGCTGCTAACATGCCTTGTGAGCAAGGTGCGGTTGACGCTTTCCAAGATGCAGGTATTTTGTTCGGTCCAGCCAAAGCGGTTAATGCTGGCGGCGTCGGCGTATCGGGCCTGGAGATGAGCCAGAATAGTGCGCGTATCGCCTGGAGCGAAGACAGTTTGCGCAAACTGCTCGAAGACATGATGAAAGACATCCACGATGCCTGCGTCACGCACGGCAAAGACTCGGATGGTCACGTCAACTACCTCAAGGGCTCAAATATTGCGGGTTTCGTCAAGGTCGCTGACGCCATGATATCATACGGCCACGTCTGAGCACTAAATCCAAGAAATCGTCGTGAAACGAAGGGGGCGTCGCTGATCAAAGCGGCGCCCCCGTCCTATTTTGTGCGCTGCCGGGCGCTATGAAGTCGCGGCCGGGCTGAGTGATTCGCTCTTCAATGTCTCATACATATCAAACGCCTTAGCCGGTTTCTCGTCATCATGCACCACGGCGCCAACCGCCTGGATCATGGCGCTGGGCGAATCCGCCTGAAAGATGTTGCGTCCCATATCGACGCCGCTGGCGCCCTGATCGATCGCTTTGTAGGCCATGGTGAGAGCCTCCAACTCGGGCAGTTTCTTGCCGCCGGCAATCACGATCGGCACCGGGCAGCCCGCCGTCACGCGCTCGAACCCGTCCTCGACGAAATAGGTTTTCACGTAGTGCGCGCCGAGCTCGGCGGCGATGCGCGAGGCAAGGCCAAAATAGCGCGCATCCCGCACTCCAATATCCTTGCCGACGCCGGTCACCGCCAGAGTCGGCATGCCGTAGCGGTTGCCGCGGTCGATCAGCTTGACGAGATTGCCGATCGATTGATGCTCATATTCGGCGCCGATATAGATTTGCGCCGCCATCGCCGCGGCGTCGAGGCGGATGGCATCCTCGATATCGACCGCCACCAGTTCGTTGGAGAGCTCGCTGAGGATGGAATTGCCGCCGCTGCAACGCAGCACCACCGGCTTGCCGCAGGCCGCGGGCACAGTGCTGCGCAACACGCCGCGGGTGCACATCAGAACGTCCGCATAGGGCGCCAGCGGCACGATATTGAGATCGATCCGCTCGAGGCCAGTTGTCGGCCCTTGAAAATAACCATGGTCGAAGGCCAGCATTACGGTGCGGCCGCTTCTCGGATTGAAGATCCGGGTAAGCCGGCTTTTCATGCCCCAATCCAATCCTTCGGAGCCCTTGAGAAAAAAAGGCTCGTTTGTGGCGGGGATGCCGAGACCCCAATCTTTGCCGTCCTTGATATCGTCGAGATCAGCCATAGCCATTCCTCAAGCTGCATGATGTGGGCGCATGAGTTTTACCGTGCGCCGCCCTGTGGCGGAAGATTGAATTACCTGACCATAATTTCCTATGCTTGAGGCGGAGGCCGCAACAGTGCCGCACCGACAGGTTTCACATATCTCCCATTCTATATTCGCGCTATTTCTTTGTGCGCTGCTCCTGGCAGGCCTGACATGGCCGCACCCGGCGCGCGCCGATGATTGCGCCGAATCGCCGGCGGCGATGCGGGCCGGCGCGCTTTATACCGATGGCGAGAGCGAAGCCGCGTTGCCCTATGCGCGCGACGCATTGGCGCATACGGAGCAACAGTGTGGCCCCCGGAATGCCGAAATCGTCATCCTGCTCTCGGATCTTGCCGCCATTTATCAAGACATGGGCCGCTACGCCGAGGCTGAAGAGTTGCTGAAGCGCGTGATTGACATCAAACAGGCTGCCCTCTCGCCCGAAGAGGAAAACAAGCCGGGCGCCGGACTTCCCAACATGATCATCGATCTCGACAATTTGGCTTTCGTCTACGGCGCACAAGGAAAATTCCCGGAAGCCAGCGAATTGTTCGAACGCGTGCTGGCGATCACCGTACATGCGGTCGGCGAGGATCATATTATCGTCTCGCAGGCACTTCGGAATTTGGCGGAAAATCACCGGGCGCAAGGCAGCTTCGGCGAAGTCGCCCCGCTGCTCGCGCGCGCCACCAAGATCGAAGCCACCGCGGCGGACGAAATCCCGACGGACTGGGCCGCCAAGCTCTGCCTGATTTCTCCCGAGCCTCACGCCA
>PTKB01000271.1 GCA_002937555.1 Alphaproteobacteria bacterium MarineAlpha10_Bin2
AAAGCCGCCGTCGACCAATCGCGGCTGGTCTGATCGCCCGGAGCGGATGAAATGACAGAGCCGCGTCATGTCCGGATCGGCGATTTCGCCGTCGGCAATGATCTGCCGCTGGTCTTGATCGCGGGCCCGTGCGCGATCGAAAGCCGCGCGCATGCGCTTGAGACCGCCGAGGCGCTGGTCGAGATGACCTGCGCTCGGCACATCCCGCTGATCTACAAAAGCTCCTTCGACAAGGCCAACCGCACCAGCGCGGCAAGCGCGCGCGGCATCGGCCTGAAGGAGGGCCTGCCCATCCTCGCCGAGGTCCGTGCGGCGGTGGGCTGCCCGGTTATCACCGATGTGCACAGCGCCGAACAATGCGCGCCCGTGGCCGAGGCGGTCGACGTGCTGCAAATTCCCGCCTTTCTGTGCCGCCAAACCGACCTTCTCCTCGCCGCCGCCGCTACCGGCAAGGCGATCAACGTCAAGAAAGGGCAGTTTCTGGCGCCCTGGGACATGAAAAATGTCGTCGCCAAGATCACCGATGCGGGCAATTCAAACGTCATGGTGTGCGAGCGCGGCGTCTCGTTCGGTTACAACACCCTGGTTTCCGACATGCGCAGCCTGCCCGAATTGGCGGCCACCGGCTGCCCGGTGGTTTATGACGCAACCCATTCCGTCCAGCAGCCGGGCGGGCAGGGGACGGTGAGCGGCGGCCAACGCGAATTCGTGCCGGTCCTGGCGCGTGCCGCCGTGGCGGTCGGCGTCGCCGCCGTTTTCATGGAAACCCACCCCGATCCCGACTACGCGCCCTCCGACGGCCCCAACATGGTGCCGATGAAGGACATGCCGGCACTGTTGGACAGGTTGACCGCATTCGATAAGCTGGCGAAGGAGAACATCAGCTAAGGCGGAGAGAGACCATGTCCGACGGAATCGTTTTCATCGACGGAGATTATGTGAAGCCCGAAGAGGCGAAGATGTCGATCTTCGATACCGGGTTTGTCTGGGGCGACGTGGTCTATGACGTGACTTCCGCCTGGAACGGCTGGGTGTTCATGCTCGACGAACATCTCGAGCGCTTCCAACAATCGATCAACGGATTCCGTCTGAAAAATCCCTACAGCCATGACGAGATGCGCCGCATATGCGCCGAATGCGTCCAGCGCGCCGATCTCGACAATGCCTATATCAAGGTGCAAATGACGCGCGGCGTAATCCCGAGCCAAACTCGCGACCCGCGCCTCGGCGAATGCCAATTCGTCGCCTATGCCACCCCCTATGTCTGGATCTGGGGTGAGAAAAAATGCCGCAACGGCGTGAACCTCTATGTCTCTAGCGTCGAGCGCGTCTCCTCCAAGGCGATCGATCAGCGCTTCAAGAACTATGACCGCGCCGATCTGGTTCAGTCGCGCTTCGAAGCCTATGACCGGGGCTGCGACGATTCCCTCCTCTGCGGCCCCGACGGCTACCTGACCGAAGGGCCCGGATACAACATGTTCATGGTGCGGGACGGCAAGGTATCGACGCCGGACAGCAACATTCTCGAAGGCGTCACCCGGCGCTCGGTGCGCGAAATTTGCGAGCTTGAAAATATTCCTTATGAAGAACGCAAAGTGCATCCCGACGAGCTGCAGGACGCCGACGAAATTTTTTGCAGCACCACCGCGGGCGGCGTGATGCCGGTGACCGGGCTCGACAGCAAGCCCATCGGCAATGGCCATAAGGGCCTCATCACCAGCCGTATCCAGGAGCAATATTGGAGCAAGCGCGAAGCCGGCTGGCACGGCACCCGCATCGAGGACATTCTAAACGGTTGAACATGCCGGCTGAGGCACAGGAAACTTCGGCACTTGTCGATCGGGCGCTGGCACGCGATATCGTCAATGCAGCGATCGCCCGATATTGTAAAACCCGGCAAGGTAAGATCGACAGTTTCGCCGGGGAGAATTTCAGCTTTCTCGGATCGTTCCGACTGCACCGCCATGCGATAGGGCTGGACATGGTGCGGGCGCCGGCGAATTTGGCTATGAGCGCGCCGTTCCTGACCTCCCGTATAGTCGCTGCGGCGTGCCGCAAACTCGGGCGCAAGCAGGCCGCCGATTGGATAGAAAGCCGGCGCTACTATCTCAAAACCGACGTGGCGCGAGAGCTCGAGTGGCGTCTCTTCGTCGATTTTCTCGAGTTGCCTTTTGCCCAAGGGCAGCGTGTTAGCGAACGAGATGCCCTGGCCGAGGAGCTACTTCGTGACCCGCGCGTTGAAGGCGCCATCTCCGAGCAGTTGAAATCATCCGGCGTGAGCGGAGATGACCCGGAGTTCCGCGCCTGGCTCAGCGGCGCGCTCAACACCTATCAGAGCACCCGCGTTTCCTCGGCGGACATGAGCAACGCCCTTCTCGGCGCCGGCGTCGGTGCCATTGCCTTCAAACAATTGACACCGGGCATGATGTCGCTCGGCCCGGTGGCGGCGCACGCCCTGGTGCAGAGCGCTGCCATCGCTTCGTTTCCGCTCGGCGCCGGGCTCGGCGGCGTTTGGT
>PTKB01000272.1 GCA_002937555.1 Alphaproteobacteria bacterium MarineAlpha10_Bin2
GAGGCTTCGAAACTCGTCCGGGTGACGCGCCCTTGGCCGAAGAAACTCAAACCGCCACGCGCGGTCAACAGAGTGACGACAAACAGGCGCCGCGCATCAATCTGCCGCCCAAGCTGGTGACCGAAGGCCCCAAAATCGATATTGCCGGCAGCGTTGCCGACGATTCGGCGATCGTCGATCTGTTCGTCAACGAACGCCGATTTACGCTCCACTCCGACGGCTCTTTCCGCATTCATCAGCGCCTCAAGCTCGGCATCAACACGTTCGCCATTAGCGCCACCGACGAATGGGGCAACAAGGCGGTGAAGCGCATCGATATTGAGCGCAAGCGGTTGGATTTGGCGCTCGGCGCCTATCACGCTTTGGTCATCGGCAACAATGAGTATGCCGACTTGCCGAATTTGAAAACCGCGGTGGCCGATGCCGAGGCGGTGTCCCGCGTGCTGCAGGAGCGCTACGGCTTTACCGTCACCAAACTGATCAATGCCACGCGCTATGACGTGATCGGCGCGATGAGCGATCTCCGCGCCAGCCTCTCCTTCGATACCAATTTGTTGATCTATTACGCCGTTCACGGGGTTATCGACCCGGTGACCGAGCGCGGCTATTGGCTGCCGGTCGAGGCGGAGCAGAGCAATCCGGCGAACTGGGTGTCGAACGACGACATCACCGACATGCTGAAGGCGATCCCGGCGCGCCACATTCTGGTGATCGCCGATTCCTGCTATTCGGGCACGCTGGTGCGCGCCGCGTCTGTCGCGATCGAGACCTGGGAAGACCGCCGCGACTGGCTGAAACGCATCGTCGAAAAGCGCTCGCGGACGGCCTTGGCCTCGGGCGGGCTGGAGCCGGTGGCGGACGCCGGCTCGGGCGGCCATTCGGTATTCGCCGCGGCGCTGCTCTCGGCCTTGGAAGAAAATTCGGAGATCATCGAAGCGCAGGAGTTGTTCGCGCCGGTGCGCAAGGCGGTGGTGTTGAACGCCAACCAGACGCCGGTCTATTCGGACATCCGCCTGGCCGGCCATGACGGCGGCGATTTCATCTTTTCGCCGAATTAACCCGCAGCGTCCCTTTAATCATTTCTTTATGCCGCCACTTGAAGATGGCGGAAGCACTCCCTCCCCTGCAACCGCTGGGACGCATGCCGTGTCCGATGCCGAAACGCACGAACTTAGCCAGGAATAGACAAAGCTGAGCCAGGCCGAAGCGCAACATGCGATGCACCGGCACGATGCTTATTTGCGGCGTGTAACAGGCGGTCAGCGAGCGCATTTGAAATTTCACGATCTTTCGGAATTGAACCTATCGAACGCCAATTTGCGCGAAGCCGAGTTGACCGGCGCCAGACTGCGCCATATTAACCTCGACGGCGCTACGCTTCAGGATGCGGGATTGTTCGGCGCCGATTTGGCAGGCGCCAGTCTGCGTGCGGCCGATCTCACGCAGGCCGATCTGCGCGGCGCCTTTCTGAAGGGCGCCGACCTGACCGAGGCCAAATTGATCCGTGCCGATCTCCGGGAAGGAACACTCGCGCGCTACGACGCGGCGCGCAATCCGGTGGCTGTGACGCTTGACGGGGCCGGCGTTAATCTCTCTGACGTGACGGCGCAGCGCGCCGATTTTTCGCATTGCCGACTGGCCAAATCCTTCGTTGTCAAAACCGACTTCACCGACGCCATATTGCACAATGCGAGCTTTCACGGCGCCGACCTCAGCCATAGCCTGTTCGAGCGCGCCATGATGCAAGGCGTCGATCTCAGTCACAGCAATTTGCGCGGCGCCTCCTTCAAACAGGCAAACCTCAGCAACGCCAACCTCGACGGCGCGCAAACGGAAGACACGGATTTCGAGGGCGCGCTGCAGGACCCCGACGCGCTGTCGAAAATTCAAAGCCGCGATGCGGTCAACGCGCCGGATGGCGAAGCCAGTTTGATGACGCGCATTCCGGCGATTTTGGCGCAACATGCGATTTGGACGGAAAGCGCCGGTCGAAAAGGCGAGCGCGCGCGGCTCGGCGGAGCCTGGCTCGATAAGGCCGATTTGGAAGGCGCAAACCTGCCCGCCGCCATCTTGAAGCAGGCTCATCTCGGCGCCGCGAATCTGGCCAGGGCAGAACTGGCGGCGGCAGATCTGCGGGAAGTTTCCGCGGCGCGGGCGGACTTTCGCTTCGCCAGTCTGCGCGGCGCCAATTTTGCCGGAGCCGATCTCAGCCATGCCAATTTGGCCGGCGCCGATTTGACGCCGCTTAATAATTTGCCCGGCACGTCGCGCGTCATTCCCACCAATCTCGGCGACGCAAATCTGGCCAACGCCAATCTCTCCGGCGCCAAACTCGGCCGGTGCCATTTGGCCAATGCAAACCTGCGCGGCGCTATCGTGGCGGATTGCGATCTCACGGGCGCTGACCTGAGCGGCGCTGACCTGAGCGGCGCCGACCTGAGCGGCGCCGATTTGAGCAGCGCAAACCTGAACGACGCCGAGTTGTGC
>PTKB01000273.1 GCA_002937555.1 Alphaproteobacteria bacterium MarineAlpha10_Bin2
GGCGTGCACCATCTCGGCGCCATCCGCTCGGTGGTGATGTCGATCATGATCCTGGTCAGCGCCATCGCGCCCGCCATTATGGGCTGGCTGTTCGATGCCGGTGTCACCGTGGAGACGCTGGCTGTCGTCTTCGCCGTTTGGGCCTTCGCCGGCTGGCTGTTGCTGCTGGCGGTGCTGCGGCGCTGGAAGCCATCGCCGGTGGAGCTTGGCGAGGCTTGATAATCCCCCGCCAACGCTCACAATAGCGGCGCAATCGCGGGAGAGCGCTATGGCCGGCGCGGTCAGCACAGCCGATATCGAGTTCTACCAAAAGAACGGCGTCGCCGTTTTACGCGATTGCATCGCTGAAGCGTGGATAAACCGGCTCCGCGTCGCGGTCGAGAAGGATTTGGTGTTCGCCGGGCCGCGCGCCGAAATTTATACCAAGCCCGAAGATCCCGGCCTCTTTTTCAACGATTTCTATATGTACCAGCGAATTCCGGAATTCCGCGATTACGCGCTCAATGGCCCCGGCGGTGAAATTGCCGCCCGCCTAATGGGCGCGAACCGGGTCAACCTTTTTAACGACCATCTCTTCGTCAAGGAGCCGGGAACCACCGAAAGCCGAGTGCCCTGGCATCAGGACCAGCCCTATTGCGCCGTCGACGGCCGGCAGTTCTGTTCCGTTTGGGCGCCGCTCGATCCCATACCGCAGGAAAGCACGGTCGAGTTTATCCTCGGCTCGCATCTTTGGGAGCGCTGGTTCGCGCCGTTCGACGCCATGCGTGACGGCGCCGTCCATGGCAGCCAAGAATTCGAACTCGCGCCCGATTTCGAGGGCGAGCGCGATGCGCACGACATCGCGTCCTGGACCCTGGAGCCCGGCGATTGCCTCGCCTTTCACGCCCTCACCCTGCATCAGGGCATGGCCAACACGACCGTGACAACCCGCCGGCGCGCCGTCATCGGGCGCTATCTCGGCGACGATGCGGTCTATGCCGAGCGCGAACCGCGCTCCGAATTCCCGCACCAGGCGCCGCCACTCAGCAATGGCGAGCCGCTCAGCAACGCCCCCGACGATTTCCCCCCGGTGTGGCCGTGAAAACTATTTCACCATGCGCTTGACGACGAATTTCACCGTCAGGCCCTGCACCACGATCGAGAAGATGACGACGCCATAAGTGGTGGCGAGGATGGTGTCCTTGAAGGCGCTTTCCGGCAGCGACAGAGCGAGGGCGACGGAGATGCCGCCGCGCAATCCGCCCCAGGTCAGCACTGGAATAGCGCCCTTGGTAAATTCCCGGTTGAGCGAGAGAAGGATGAGCGGCGTCGCGACGCTGATAAAGCGCGCCGCGAGCGTGAGCGGGATGGCGATAATCATCAGCAGCACAACATTGCCGGAAATGCTGAGCGCGAAAACCTCGAATCCGATCAGCAGGAACAGGGCGGAATTTATGATCTCGTCGAGGAGCGACCAGAATTTCTGCACATGGTCGCGGGTCTTCTCGCTCATCGCGAGGCGCGTGCCCTTGTTGCCGATCAGGAGCCCGGCGATGACGACGGCGATCGGGCCTGAGAGATGGAGCGCTGCGGCAACGCCATAGGTCACCATCACCAGGGCGAGCGTGATCAGCACCTCGAGATTATGCTCGTCGATCGATTTAAGGGCGCGAAACGCTACATAACCGAAGGCCAGGCCAAGCGCCGCGCCGCCGAGCGCTTCCTGCGCGAACAGGCGGATAACGTCGAGAACGCCGACGCTGTCGCCGCCATGGCCGCCGCCGCCAACAGCAATCGCCACCATGATGATGAACACCACCAAGCCGACGCCGTCGTTGAACAGGCTCTCGCCGGCAATCTTGGCTTCGAGCGATTCCGGCACCTTGACGGTCTTCAGAATACCGAGCACCGCCACCGGATCGGTCGGCGCGATGAGGGCGCCGAACACCAGGCAATACATCATCGGGATGCCGATGCCGAGCGCCGAGGAGATGCCCCAGACGGCGAAGCCGACCATGAAAGTCGACATCAGCACGCCGACCGTCGCCATCGAGCCAATCGCCCATTTGCGGCTCAACAGATCGTCGAGATTGACATGGAGCGCGCCGGCGAACAGCAGGAAGCTCAACATGCCTTTCATCAGCACATCGTGGAAATCGATGTTCGCCAGAATCGCGCGCACCGAACCCTGAAGCGCCAGCGCCGGGAATATGGCGTCGATGGCGATGGCGCCGAGCGACGCCAGAAGCGCGATGACGACGATGCCGATGGCGTGCGGCAACCCGAGCCAGCGGTGATTGATATATCCGAACAACGCCGCCAGCGCGACGATCACCGCGGCGACGTTGAGGAACGAGAATTCGCTCATGTGGCGCTAATCCGAGGCCAGCGATTCGAGGTGGGGTGGCTCAAAGCGTTGTTTGAACGTGAACGCCTGCGCGCTCGCGCCGTTTTGGCGCAGATGCTCGAGCCGCGCCACGTCGTC
>PTKB01000274.1 GCA_002937555.1 Alphaproteobacteria bacterium MarineAlpha10_Bin2
TTAGGGTAGACAAAAGGGTAGACAATTTGAGCCGGTTGACAGGGCTAACCACTCACGTAACCTATTGATATTGCTTATGCCGATGAGTTGATGGTGCGTGCGATAGGTATCAAACCCTTCTCGACCGCACCAGCGCTGTCCGCCGGCCGTGAGCCCCCTATTCGTCCGATTTGGGCTGCAGACTCTCGACCAGCGTCGCCCAGTAGCTCGCCCCCCAGCCGAGCGCCTCGTCGTTGAAATCGTAATTCGGATTGTGCAGAAAACACCCGCCTTCGCTGCCGGCATTGCCCATCCAGATATAGGAGCCGGGGCGGGCTTCGAGCATGTAGGAGAAGTCTTCCGAGCCCATGCAGGGCGGCATGTCGCGCCGCACCTTGGCCTCGCCGGCGACGCGGGATGCCGCCGCAGCGGCCATTTCGGTTTCCGCCTCATGGTTCACGGTGGCCGGGAACTGGCGCATATAGTTGATCTCGACGCGGCAGCGATGGGCGGCGGCAACACCCTCGGAAATGCGCTGAATGCCGGCCTCTATTTCGTTCCGCACGGCTTTGGTGAAGCTACGGGCGGTGCCGCCAAGCTCGACCCGCTCCGGGATGACGTTGAACGCGTCGCCGCCATGGAATTTGGTGACGCTAATCACCGAGGATTCGAGCGGATCCTTGATGCGGCTGGTGATGGTCTGAAGCGCGCCGACGATTTCCGCTCCGCACACCACCGGATCGATGCCGAGATGCGGCATGGCGCCATGCGCGCCCTCGCCGATGACGCTGATTTCAAAGGCGTCGCAGGCCGCCATCATCGGCCCCGGCCGCACCGCGAACTCGCCGATCTCCATGCCCGGCCAATTGTGCAGACCATAGACGCCGTTCACCGGGAATTGCTCGAACAAGCCCTCGTCCACCATGTCGCGGGCGCCGCCTAAACCCTCCTCGGCGGGCTGGAAGATGAAATAGACGGTGCCGGAGAAATTGCCGGTCTCGGCGAGATATTTGGCCGCGCCGAGCAGCATCGCCGTATGCCCATCATGGCCGCAGGCATGCATGACGCCATCATGTCGCGAGCGATGATCGAAGTCGTTCTTCTCGAGGATGGGGAGCGCATCCATATCGGCGCGCAAGCCGATCGCGCCGTCGCCGGCGGAACCCTTCAAGACGCCGACCACGCCGGTCTTGGCCAAACCGCGATGCACTTCGAGGCCAAAGGATTCAAGCTCCCGGGCGACGATGTCGGCGGTTCTGTTCTCTTCGAAACCAAGCTCCGGATGGGCGTGAATATCCTGGCGCCAGCCAGCCATTTCGTCCTGGAATTCCGCGATGCGGTTGATCATCGGCATGCCATGTCTCTCCCTATTGAATTCTCAGCATAGCAAGCACGTCTCGAAGTGGATAGAATCTCGCGCATGACCAAGCTGACAAAATTCGCCAATATCCGAAAGACTGCCGAGCAGCGCGCCGGTGGCCCGGCCGGGCTCAAAAATATGCTGTCCAAATCGAAATCCGCCGCGGCGCTCAAGAAACTGCCCGACGACCGCTATTTGTCGATGATGTCGCTGCGGGTGTTTTCCTCCGGGCTGAAACACAGCATGGTGGCCGGCAAATGGCCGGACTTCGAAGAGATCTTTTTTGGATTCGAACCGAAACGCGTGGCGGCGATCCCGGACGAGGATTTGGAAGCGCTCTTGAAGGAATCGCGCATCATCCGCCATTGGGGGGAAATCAAGGCGACGCGCCACAACGCGGCGGCGATGGCCGAGATTTCGGCCGCCCATGGCGGATTCGGCGCCTGGCTCGCCGCTTGGCCGGCGGACGATATCGTCGGCCTGTGGGAGGAACTGCAGACCCGCTTTAGCCAATTGGGCGGTGCGTCGGGGCCCTATTTCCTGCGCATGGCGGGCAAGGACACGTTCATACTGACGCGCGACACCGTGAAGGCGCTCAACAAATGGGGTGCGGTGAAGGGCGAACCCAAGGGAAAGAAGGCGCGCCGAGACGTGCAGCTTGTGTTCAACGATTGGGCCGCCGAGAGCGGCCTCGGACTCGCGCAAATGAGCCGGATTCTGGCCGCTTCGGTGGATTGAGGACGCGCCCGGCGTTAACCGGAAAGTAAGGCCGCCATGGCACGCTCCGGCCATGTCGGTCCCCCATATCAGCGACGACCAAAGCCGCGAACGGCGGGCGCTTGGCGCACCGGCGCTCGACGATGTCCGTGACGCGCTCGAAGCCGGTGTCCAGGCTTATCGCAAGGGCGACCTGGAGCACGCCAAAAGCCAGGCCGAAACAGCGTTGCACGACATGCCAAACCAGCCCGATGCATTGCATCTGATGGCGCTTATCGCGCATCAATCGGGCGACCATGACATAGCGGTGCGCCAACTCGAGCGCGCCCTCGCGGTGACGCCGGACAATGTGTCGTTTCAAAACAATCTGGCGATGATGTATCAGGCCGCCGGCCGCC
>PTKB01000275.1 GCA_002937555.1 Alphaproteobacteria bacterium MarineAlpha10_Bin2
CGCTCAAATTGCAGCATGCGCGCCGCCGGCGTGCCGTCGCGCGGCGAATAGGGGAAGACATGCAGCCAGGTGAGGCCGGCTTCTTCGACCAAGCGAAGCGAGCCCGCGAACATCTCGTCGCTTTCGGTCGGGAAGCCGGCGATGAGATCGGCGCCGAGCGCGATGTCGGGGCGCAGCGCCCGCAGTTCGGCGGCGAGGCGGAGGATGTCGGCGCGGTCGTGGCGCCGCTTCATGCGCTTCAGGATCATGTCATGGCCGGCCTGGACGCTGAGATGGATATGTGGCATCAGGCGCGGCTCCTCGGCGAGCAGGCGCTTGAGATCGGGATCGATGGCCGCCGGGTCGAGGGAGGAGAGGCGCAGACGCTTGAGCTCCGGCACCGCCGCCAACAGGCGGCGCACCGCCTGGCCGAGGCTGGGAGCGCCCGGCAAATCGCGGCCGTAGGAGCTCAAATCGACGCCGGTCAGCACCAGCTCACTTGTGCCGCCTGCGACCAGCGCGCGGGCTTGCGCCACGATGTCGCCGAGCGCCACGCTGCGGTTGTTGCCGCGGCCGTAGGGGATGATGCAGAAGGTGCAGCGGTGGTCGCAGCCGTTTTGCACCTGGACGAAGGCGCGCGCGCGGCCCTCGAAGCCGGCGATGAGATGCGGCGCCGTTGCGCGCACAGACATGATGTCGTTGACGGCGATCGCGGTCTCGTTTGCGGGCAGGAAACTTCGCGCTTCGAGCTTTTCCGCATTGCCGATCACGCGATCGACCTCGGGCATGGCGGCGTAGCGCGCGGGATCGATCTGCGCCGCGCAGCCGGTGACGATGATGCGGGCATGGGGCTGTTCGCGGCGTGCTTTTCTGATCGCCTGGCGCGCCTGGCGCTCGGCTTCCGCCGTTACGGCGCAGGTGTTGAAAATTACCGCGTTCTCCAGCGCGGCCGCGTCGGCATGGCCGCGCATGATTTCTGATTCGAAGGCGTTCAGGCGGCAGCCGAAGGTGATGATTTCTGCCCGGCTCACAACAACATCCCCATAAAGCTGGTCGCCACCGGCCCGGTCATGCGCACATGATTGTCTTCCAGCCAGTCGATCTCGAGCGGCCCGCCGTCGAGCGTCACGGTAGCGCTGCGTGCGGTCAAGCCACGCCGGGCGGCGGCGACCAGGGCGGCGCAGGCGCCGGTGCCGCACGCCTTGGTCAAGCCAACGCCGCGCTCCCACACGCGCAGACGTATATGCCCATCGTCCACGACTTCGGCGACGCCGATATTGGCGCGCTCGGGGAACAGCGCGTGGGCCTCCAACTCCGGCCCGAGCGACGCCAAATCCACTTCCTCGGCCGCATCGACAAAAAACACCGCGTGCGGATTGCCGATGTTCACCGCAACCGGCGCGCTGAGGCGGCCTAAGGAAAGATCGAGTTCGAGGGTATCCATTTCGGACGCGAGCGGGATCTCGTCCCATAGGGTGCGCGCTTCGCCCATATCGACGGCGACCCGGCCGTCGCCGGCGGCTTCGGCGTTCAGCAGCCCGGCGACAGTCTCGATCGCGACCTCGGATTCGCCACTTTCGGTCATCAGGAAGGCGGCGACGCAGCGCGCGCCGTTGCCACAGGCCTCGACTTCGCCGCCATCGGCGTTCCAGATGCGCATGAAGGCGTCGGCTTTTGCCGATCGCGGCGGGCAAATTTCCAACAGCTGGTCGCAGCCGACGCCCAATCGGCGCTCGGCAATCGCCCGCACACGCGCCGAATCGAGCGCGACATCGCCGCCGCGCGCGTCGACGACGACGAAATCATTGCCGAGGCCATGCATCTTAATGAAAGAAATCTCGCTCATAACGCGGTTTATAGGGCCGAGCGGGTCTCGCGGTCTATATATAATAATGCCTTAGTGGCGCGGCGGATCATGCCAGCACAAGATGGCAATTTGGAATCCCGGCAGTATGGAGGAACGCATGTCCTGGCTGAAAACATTGGTAGTGGGTCTTTCGATATCGGCGCTGACGTCCGCAGGCGCGCTTGCGGCAGACGCCACGGCGGAAGTGAAGAACGCCGACGGTGAAATCCTGGGCACCGTTACGCTCAGCGAGACGCCGCACGGCGTGCTTCTGTTTGCCGATCTCATGCGAATGCCAACTGGCGGCCACGCCTTCCATATCCACGAAAAAGGCGCTTGCGCGCCCGATTTCAAGGCGGCCGGCGGTCATTTCAATCCGTCGGGGACCGGCCATGGCATCGGCAATCCGGAGGGCAGCCATGGCGGCGATATGCCGAGCCTTCACGCGGCGGCGGACGGCAGCGTCAAAGCCGAAGTGTTGAATGTCAAAGTGACGCTCGGCGCGGGAAGTAACAGCATCTTCGACAGCGATGGCTCAGCCATCGTCATCTGATCTGCCCCATTTGAGTGGTCCAGTTTGAATGTTAGTGCATGGCCGGCTTTTGGTACATCGGGACGACGGTTTCCG
>PTKB01000276.1 GCA_002937555.1 Alphaproteobacteria bacterium MarineAlpha10_Bin2
CTCTTTTTTTGCTTTGATTACGGGGTTTCGAACAGGACGCCCGGATTCAAGACGCCGTCCGGGTCCATCAGCCGCTTCAGGCCGCGCATCAGTTCGATCTCTTCAATGGTGCGCGAATGATGCAGATAGTCGCGCTTGGCGATGCCGATGCCATGCTCAGCGCTGATGCTGCCATGGAGCTCGGCGACGTGGGCATAGATGCGCTCGGCCAGCGCCGGGCCCTTGGCGTAAAATTCGTCCTCCGTGATCTCCGGCTTTTGCATCATGTTGACATGCACATTGCCGTCGCCGAGATGGCCAAACAGCAGCGTACGCAAGCCGCCCGCTTCGTCGCCGAACTGCTCCATGCGATCGAGGAACGCGGGCAGCGCCTCGGGCGGCACGGTGACATCGAACTTATGGGTGAGCCCGGCGCGGCCGATCGCTTCCGTCACGCCGTCGCGAAGGCGCCAAATCGATTGCGCCTGGGCGTCGCTTTCGGCGACCACCGCATCGACGGCGAGACCGCTTTCGATGACGCCGGAGAGGCGTTCGAGAAAACCGTCGCGCGCGGCCTCGCCGCGGCCGGTTTCTTCCTCGACGATAACGCAGGCCGGGTACGCCTGATTGAACGGATCGCGCGCCTCGGTTTCCACTTCCTTGTAGAGCGCAATGGAATCGCGGGTGATGATCTCGAGCGACGAGAGGCCGCGCAGCCGTTCGCGCAACAATGCCAGCAATTCCGGTAACCGGTCGCGGGTGTCGAGCGCGAGCAGCGCCGTCTGCACCGCATGCGGCGCCGGGCGGGCCTGCAGCACGGCGCGGGTGATGATGCCGAGCATGCCCTCGGAGCCGATAAACACATGCTTGAGATCGAGGCCGGTGTTGTTCTTTTTCAGGCTGTTGAGATTGCTCAACACGGTGCCGTCGGCGAGCACCACTTCGAGACCCAGCACCTGCTCGCGCATATGGCCGTAGCGCAGAACCTTAATGCCGCCGGCATTGGTGGCGATCATGCCGCCGATCTGGCACGAGCCGCGCGCGCCGAGATCGACCGGAAAGACATGGCCGCGCGCCGCCAGATCGTCATGCAGCGCCTGTAACACCACGCCGGCTTGCACTTGGACCGTGGCCGAGGCAGCATCGAAACTCTCGATCTTATTGAGGCGCGTAAGGCTGAGCACCACCTCGCCGGCGCGCGGCACCGAGCCACCGACCAGCCCGGTATTGCCGCCCTGGGGCACCAACGCCAGGCCGAACTTGCGGCATGCGCGGACGCAATCCGCGACCTCTTCCGTATCGTGCGGGCGCAGCACGCAAGGTGCTGCACTGCTGAACTTATGCGTCCAGTCGGTGGTATAGGCGGCGACCTCTTCGGGCGCGCTCAGCACCAGGCCAGGCCGGCCCAACTCGGCGGACAACCGCTCCGCAATACTCGCCACACACCCTCCTCCGGCGAATCCGGAATATCGAAAATGAAGGCCTTATGTGCGCGATATTCGCTCGCCGGTCAAACGCCGGACGGCTAAAAGGAAAATCAGTGCAGGCGGAATTCGCCGTCGACCGTGCGTACCTCGCCGGGATGAATCAGGCGGGCCTGGGCGATCCGCACCGAATGGAGCTTGCCGTCGAGGTTGCGTTCCCAATAGTCGAGGAAATCATGCAGGGCGGGAAAATCCGGCGCCTTGTCGAGCTTCTGCCACACAAATGTTTGCAGCAGATGGTAGGCGTCCGGCATGTGGTAGAGGATTTCGGCCGTCGTCAGGCGGAAGTCGTTGAGCTGCTTTTCGAAACTGCTCACTGATATGCCCATAATCTGCAAAGCATAGCATGGGCGTCTTAAAAATTGATGAGCCGGTGCCGGTAACAATAAATTGTTACTATGTTTCAACGCCTAACATAGTTAGCGCACACATACCGCCGGGCCAGGCGCGAGCCCGAATTAAACCGACTCCGCCTCATCGCCGTGATAGACGAGATCGCCGGTGACGTCGAATTCGATGCCGTGTTTCTTCGCTTCGTCGATGGTTTCCTGCGGCCACAACACTTTGCCCGGATTGGTGCCGCCGATGATCGCCAGCATCAGCGCGCTCTCGTCGCCGATATTGTGAAAGCCGCGGCTGAGCCCGATAGGAACCGAGACCGTATCGTACTGGCCGAGGATTGCCTCATGCATAGTGCCGTCCTTGTTTTGCCATTCGATCGACCAGGTGCCGCTCAAGATAAAGAAACATTCGATGGTGGCGTGAATATGCAGCGACGAGCCCTTGCCGGGATCGCAGCGGATGAGGCCCATATTGAAATCGCGGTTGTCGGTGATCGGCGGGATGAGGTCTTTGTCCTCGACCACGCCGCGCCCGATGATGCTGAGGATATCGCGTTCGAAGCCCGGGATCAGGGCATCGACAAATGCCCGCGTG
>PTKB01000277.1 GCA_002937555.1 Alphaproteobacteria bacterium MarineAlpha10_Bin2
GCCGCCGCGTGCTCAAACCCTTACGGTCAGAAGCAGTCTTTGCCGATAATTGTTGGCGATCACGGCGAAGATCAGGAGCGCGCTGATCACGATCGTGTGGACATAGGAAGTGAGGCCCAGCTTGGCGAGGCCATTCTCGACGAGCATGATGAACATGGCGCCCATAACCACATTCTGCACCCGCCCGACGCCGCCGAAAAAGCTCACGCCCGAGATCAGGCAGGCGACAAGGGTAAGGAAGGGATAGTGCATGCCAATGACCGATTCGCCGCCGCCGAGCCGCGCGGTGAGCATTAGCGCGGCCACGGACGTCAAAGCCGCCGTCGCCACATAGGCCATGAACAGGTAAAATCGCGTGGCGACGCCTGAAACCACCGCGGTCCTGTAGTTGCCGCCGATGGCGTAGAGATACCGGCCCATGCGCGTCCGGTCGATGAACACATACACCAGAATCACAATGCCGATGGTGATCCAGGCCGGTATCGGCACGCCGGCGGCCGTGCCGTACCCTAGGACATTGGCGAAGCTCTCCGGAAGGCCATAGACGGGCAGCCCGGCGGTAATGATCAGAATGATGCCGAAGGCAATCCACGACATCGCGAATGTCATCATGAAAGGGGGAACCCGGAAGAACGCGATGCCGATACCGTTGATCGCGCCGATGGCGGTCCCGGCGCCAAAGCCGGCGGCGCAGCCGGCGAGGATCGCCCACACGCCGGCGCCATGCCCCGACCATGCCGCGACCATGACCATCGACGAAATGATGGATGTCATCGCCATGATCACGCCGATAGAGAGGTCCAGTCCAGCGGTAAGAAGGACGATCATATGCGCCATCGAAACCAGCACGAGATAGATCGACTGGCGCGCGATGTTGAACATGTTCTCGCCGGTGAGAAACGTATCTGCCGCGAGCGAGAAGTAGACCATCGCAATGAGCAGAAGCCACGGCATAACCCCGCCCCGGGCAAACAGCCGCGCGGCAAACACCGCGAGTTTTCTCGGCATGTGGTTTACTCAGATCCTGTGGAGCCGGGCCGGGCGCGACGCGGATACACGTACATCCCGTTAATCCGGCGGCCAGAAGTGCAGCGGGCCGGCTTCGATGGTGCCGTCGGGCATGACGGTGGTATCGAGAAGAGCGTCGTCGAAGGTGGCCTCCTCGAGATTGGCCTCGCGGAAATCGGCGCGCGTCAGATTGGCCTCGCGGAAGCGCGTGTCACGTAAGTTCGCTGCGGTGAAATCGACGCCGATCAAACTGGCGCCGCGCAAATTGGCGCCGCTCAAATCGGCCTCGCGCAAATTGGCGCCGTCGAGCACCGCCTGCTCCATTTTGGCGCTGGCCAATTCCACTTTGCCCATATTGGCGTCCTTCAGGGAGGCCAAGCGCAAAATTGCGAACCATAAATTGGCTTCGGAAAAATTCGCGCCGTCGCACTGCGCGCCCGGCAATTCGGTTTGCGACATATTGGCCCGCACCAGCACCGCGCCGTTGAGACGCGCCACTTTGAAGTTGGCGCCCCAGAGGTTGGACTCGGTTAACTGCGCACCGGTGAGATTGGCGCCCTGAAAGGTTGCCAACCGCGCATTGGCTTCGTTGAGGATCGCGCCGGACAAATCGGCGCCCCAAAAATTCACCTCGCGCAGATCGGCGCCCGATAAATCGGCCTCACTCAGATCGGCCTGGCGAAAATCCCGCCCTTTCAGAGCGAGGCCGCGCATGTCGGCACCATTGAGGCGGCCCGCGGCGATCTGTGCATTGTCCGGCCGCCAGTTTGTCATGTTTCAAACACCTTTACTTCCGATCCGATCGCAAGATCGAGTTCCCGGTCCGCGCGGCCACCATTGACAGCGATCTCGGCCAAACCGTTGGCATTTTCATACCAGAAAGCGGCGCCCTCCGGCACATCGGAAAATGTGCGCGCACGGGCCAGCACCTGCCCGCCAACCGCGAGCCTGGTTTTCGAGGCAAGCTTTGCGGCGCGCAGGCCCGTCATGGCATTGCCGAAATGATCGAGATAGATGATCTCGGCCAGATCGTCGGGCCAATCGCCGCCGACAATTTGGGAGCCATCGAGCGGCTCTCCCGGTGGGCTTTCACCCCGAGCAAGGCGCGCCGCGACGGGGGCGAATAGATCGCGGCCGTGAAAACTGGCGGAGATCACGGCCGGCTGCCAGGTGATGCGCCACCATTGCGTTTCGCCGGCGCGGCGCGGCACCAACGCCAGCAGGCCATTGTCGGGCGCAACATACCAACGGCCATCAGCTTCGAGGGCAATCGCCGCGCGGTCGCCGCCGACGCCCGGGTCGACGATGGCGAGAAACACGCTTCCTCCTGCGAATTCGCCGGCGAGTGCCGCCAGCAG
>PTKB01000278.1 GCA_002937555.1 Alphaproteobacteria bacterium MarineAlpha10_Bin2
GGCCGCGACCTGGCGAGAGAATTCCGCCGCCGCAAGCCGGCCGTCAAACTGCTCTACATGTCGGGTTACACGGAAGGCGCAATATCCACCCTGGCGAGCCAGAAAGGCGGCCCGAGGCTGCTGCAAAAACCGTTCAAGAAATCCGATTTCGCCGAGGCGGTTCGCCAAGCCTTGGACGGCGACGCGGCATCGGCCTAACAGCCTTCCCGCACCGCCTCGCCGAAATACATCGCGCGCCAGGGTTGCCCGGACAGCCCGGCCATATGCTGCAGTCGTTACGCTCCGCTATCGGGCGGAGGTCCGCCGTGGCTAGGATCAGCGCCTATTGACTTTGTCTTTGAGCGTCTTCGATGCCTTGAAACGGATGCCCTTGCTGGCTTTGATCTTGATCGCAGCACCCGTTGCCGGGTTGCGGCCCTTGCGCGCGCCGCGCTTGTACACCGAAAACGTACCGAGCGTGGTGCGTACGGAATTGCCCTTCTTCAAGGCCTTGCCCATTTCTTCCAATGCCGCCTTGACCGCTTTCGAAGCGTCGCTCTTTGTCATGCCGCTGTTTTTGACAACGGCGTTAATGAGTTCACCCTGATTCACGATGAGTCTCCCCTAAGTTATACCGGGTGGCCGGAACGGCCGAGCGCGCCTGTCTTTACACCAGCCGCGAATCGATAAATCAACCACACTCAGGTTGCTTGCATTCGCCGCCAAGCGCAATTGGAAAATGATGTTCGCCGGAATTCAAAGTGCCGGCGTATTCAATTCGCGTCGCGGCCGAGAGACTTGCAGAGCTCCAGAAACCGGGCGCGAAGCTTGGGATCGCGAATGCGATAATAGACGCGCACCAGTTTGAGAATCTCCTCATCGCTCATAGCGGGCATGCCGGACTCATTTAAGCTGGCGGTACCCACCATGTCTTTCTGGACAGAGTCGGGCAAATTCTCAAAAAAATATGCGATCGGCACATCGAGAATCTTGCTCAGCATGTAGAGCCGGCTTGCACCGATTCGGTTGACCCCCCCACTCGTTCTATTGCAATTGCTGAAACGTGATCCCAAGCTCGCGGCCAACCGCAGATTGGCTCAACCCCAAACTGATGCGGCGCTCGCGCAGACGCTTGCCGACATGCTTGTCGACCGAGTCTGAGCTTCGATCTCGCGAGACGCGCCTCGGCATGACGAGTCCTTTTGGTTGAAAAAAATAATTTATAATCTCCTATGTGTAGGATTTCAACCGCTTCCGTCCGGCGCCATCGTCTCGCTGCGGCCGTAAAATTCCCGCCGTTCGTCAGCGCCGAAGCGTATGCCGGGTTGCTGGTAATAGGAGAATATGGCGATGATGCGCGGCCGCGCGCCGGCAACCGGTGTCACCCGGTGAGCCGAATACTTCCCCTTGAACAGGTTGAGCGTCCCCGGCGTCAACAGACAGGTTCGCGCCTCTGCCTCGGGATCGGCAAGGAAACCGGCAACACCGTCATAATTGGCGTCCGAAGCGGTGCGGAGATCGCGCCGATACTGGAAGGCGCCGCCCGCGTTCGGCGCTTGCAGCAACAGCGTCGTGGTGAATTCGGCGCGGTCGAAATGCCAGTTGAGCGCTTCGCCGGCGCGATAAGCCATAATGTTCACCCGTGCCAAGGGGTCGGACATTGGGTAAAGCCGGCCTGTTCCGGTCACCGCCGCCAGGAATGCGGCGAGCTTGGGCCATTCATAGATACGGCATAGGGCGTTGCCGGGGATTTGGTCCGCACAGATCGTCTGATTGACGGTCTCGAAACGCTTTAGCGCCGGATGCGCGGCGGGCAGTTCAGGAACGTCGTCATCGAAATAAATGTTATGTGTGCGCCGGTGAGTGAACGCACCCTCGGCCCAAAGGGGCGCCAATTCCACCAGGCATTCTGCCAGCGCCGACGGTTTCACCAGGCCTTCGAGGTTGAACATGCCATCCGCCGCCAACGCTTGGCGGCATGATTCGACAAGCGCCTGTCCGGCACCGCTTTTGAGATCGTGCAGGGGATAGCGGTCGAGATCGAGCAGTTGATGCATGAACAAGGCCATTATTGCGGTATCCGAAGGCGCGATAGGGTAGCATCGCGTGACCAACGCGACAGCAGGAATTCGCCCCGATGGCTGCCAAACGGAACCCGGCCGAAACTGCGCAAATAATTGATATCAAGCCATTATTTCGCGACGACGCGGCGCCCCGCAAAACTGCTGTCCAAGCGTTGGGCTGCGCCCTTGAAGCAGATGGCGCGTTCGTCGCGGCGGGCCTGCCCGATGGCTGGGACCGCGAGCGCCGCGCCATCGCCCTGCTCGACTTTTTCGAACTCTCGGAAGCAGATAAATTTGGCCTG
>PTKB01000279.1 GCA_002937555.1 Alphaproteobacteria bacterium MarineAlpha10_Bin2
ACAGCCCCGACAGGATGGCGAGCCCGTCCGGCGCCAAATGACCGGCCAGGTCCAGCGCCATGTCGCACAAGGGGTCGGCGAGAATATTGGCTAAAATCAGATCGTAAGGCGCGCCGTCGCCGATTTCACCGGCCGCGAAGCCATCGCTGACACAAACCCGAACGCGGTCCAATACGTCATTGCCCTCAGCCGCGGCGTGAGACGCCGCCACTGCCACCGGGTCGATATCCGCCGCCAGCACCTCGGCCCGGCCCATGCCGCCGACATCCCAGCATTTGGCAATGGCAACGGCGAGAATGCCAGAGCCGGCGCCGAGATCTAGTGCTTGGCCGACGCGCCGCTCATTGGCGATACGGTCGAGCGCCAACAGACGGCCCCGGCTCGAGCCATGCCTGCCGGACCCGAAGGCGTTGCCGGCATTGATGCAGAGCGCGATACGCCCGGGCGGCGGTAGATGATGATCGCCGTGCACGACAAAGCGGCCGGCAAAGAGCAGCGGTGCCTCGTGGTCATATTTGGCCGCCCAATCCTCGTCGGGAACCGCTTCGCTGTCGATCTCCGGCACCGCCAGGCCCAGACGGGCCGAAGTTTCCGAGGCAAGTACCGCCAACGAATTGCCCGCGGCGGCATCGGTGCAATAGGCGCGCATCCGCCACAGCCGCTCCGGCGAACTATCGCTCTCGCCGCCGCCTTCCAACAATGTGCTAGAAACCGCCGTTGCGTGCGCTTCGAGCACCGCTTCAAATTCGCCGAGCAGCCGCTCGGGCAGCGTCAGACCGATGCGCCAAACCGCCATGGCCGCACCCTCATGCGGGCTGGACGAAACGGTCGATGACCTTTTTTTCGCCGGCTTTTTCGAAAGCAATGCTCAGTTTGCTGCCCTCGACCGCGCGAATCCGGCCATAGCCGAATTTTTGATGGAAGATACGCGTGCCGACCGCAAAGCTTCCTTCGGCGGGCTCTTTTTGCCAGGTATCCGCCTCGGTGCCACGCTCCGCCAGGCGCGCCCGCGCCCGCGCGCCGCGCTGTAGAAAACCAGGGGCACCGGCGGCGCTGTCCATGGCCGCCACCACCGGAAAACCGTCACGGTTGCGCGCTTCACTGTGATCGGCGGGCAATTCGTCGATAAAGCGCGACGGCAGAGCGCTGACCCATTGATTGTGCACATGGCGGTTGGCGGCGCTCAAGATATGCGCTCGCTTGCGCGCTCGGGTAAGGCCGACATAGGCGAGGCGGCGTTCCTCTTCCAGCCCATCGGCGCCGCTTTCGTCGAGCGCCAATTGATGCGGGAACAGGCCCTCTTCCCAGCCGGGCAGAAAGACGCTGTCGAACTCCAGCCCCTTGGCGCCGTGCAGCGTCATGAGATTGACCATCTCTTCGCCCTGGCCTTCCTCGCGGTCCATCACCAGGCTGACATGCTCGAGAAATTCGCCTAGGGATTCGAACTCCTCCAGCGCGCCGGTCAATTCCTCGAGATTTTCAAGACGCCCCGGCGCTTGCGGCGTTTTGTCCTTCTTCCACATCTCGCGGTAGCCCGATTCATCGAGCACCGCGTCCAATACATCCCAATGCGGCGTTTCCTCGGCCAGTGCGCGCCAGCCAACGAATAGTTTCAGCAGGCCGGCCAGCGCACCGCGCGGCTTCGGCTTCAACTCGTCGGTCTCGACCAGCACTTCGGCGGCGGCGTGGAGCGAACAATCCGAAGCCCGGGCGAGGCGATGGATGAGCTGCAAGGTAGCGTCGCCGAGGCCGCGCCGGGGCAAGTTGACGATGCGCTCGAAGGCAAGATCGTCGTCGCGCTGCGCCAGCACCCGGAGATAGGCCACCGCGTCGCGGATTTCCTGGCGTTCGTAAAAGCGTAAACCCCCGATTACCCGGTAGGGCAAATCGATGGCGACAAAGCGTTCCTCGAAGGCGCGCGTCTGGAAACCGGCGCGCACCAAAATCGCCATCTGCTCGATGCTCTCGCCGGCGCGCTGCAAATCCTCGATGGCCTCGCCGACGATGCGCGCCTCTTCATCGCCGTCCCAGCAACCGGTGACGCTTACTTTTTCTCCGTCAACATCTTCGGTCCACAAGGTCTTGCCGAGGCGCCCGGTGTTGTGGGCAATGAGCCCCGAAGCGGCGCCCAGGATGTGGCCGGTGGAGCGGTAATTGCGCTCCAGGCGAACCACCTCGGCGCCGGGGAAATCTTCCTCGAAGCGCAGGATGTTGCCGACCTCGGCGCCGCGCCAGCCATAGATCGACTGGTCATCGTCGCCGACGCAGCAAATGTTATGACGCGCACGCGCCAGCAGGCGCAACCACAGATATTGCGCCACATTTGTATCCT